>JAQUIV010000052.1:0-9224 GCA_028681275.1 Aliarcobacter sp. | reverse complement strand
CACAAGCAATAAGACCATTTGCAACTAAAGCAGCTTTAACGCTCTTGGACATTTATATAACCTTTGTAATCCACTAATCTCATTATGCCAAAAAACTATTTTTGAATTTTTTTAATTCATCTTCAATGCTTGGAACTCTCATAAAATGTTCACCTATTAAAAATGCATCAGCTCCAATTGAACTTAATCTTTTAATAGTTTCCACATTTGAAACACCCGATTCTGCAACTATGATTTTTCCATTTGGAATTAAAGGAATTAATTTATCACATAAAGTCATATCCATCTCAAATGTATCAAGATTTCTATGATTTATTCCAATAATTGTAGCTCCACATTTAATAGCTTTTGTTAAATCCTCTTTATCATGAATTTCAACCAAAACTTCAAGTCCTAAGTGAATTGCATAATCATAAAGTTCTTTTAACTCTTTTGTTCCTAAAGCTTTTGCAATAAGTAAAATAAAATCTGCCCCATAAACTAAAGCTTCAACTATTTGATATTTATCAACAATAAAATCTTTTCTTAAAAGTGGTGTTGGAACATATCTTCTAATTGCAGTTAAATACTCTAAATTTCCTTGGAAATAGTGAGGTTCTGTTAATACAGAAATAGCATTTGCTCCACTATTACTATAAGCTTGTGCAATTAAAATTGGATCAAAATCTTCTTTTATAATTCCTTTACTAGGACTTGCTTTTTTAACCTCTGCAATAATTCTAATTGGCTCTTCTTTTGTTGAAGTTAAATATGGTTTTACATCTCTTGGAGTATAAGGATTTGAAGACAGAGTTCTTCCTAATAAATCTAAACTTATCTCTTTTTTTCTAATTTCTAAATCTTGTTTTGTTTTTTCTATAATCTCATCTAAAATCATTTTTTACACTCCTTTATTTTTTCCCAATGTAGTTTTATCTCTTCGTCGTTTAATCCAACTTCATCAACTACTCTTTTCATTTGTTTATTTGCTTCTTGACAATTTTTAAGTTTATATTCACCCCAAGCTAAGGTATCAATATAAGCTAAATTATTAGGTTCTTCTTTTAGTGCTTTTTTTACTAAAGAGACTCCCCTTTTTACATTTATATTAAAATCTATCAAAATATAAGCAAGATAATTTTCATAAATATGATTATTTGTCACTAATAAAACTTTGTCAAATTTAAAAATAACATCATTTAATACTTTAGTTTTATCTTCTGCCATTTCAAATTCAATTATTGCTTGTTGAGCTAAAAAATCTAAATTATTAGATTTTTTATATAATCTATCCAATAAATTATAAGCTTTTTGAGGTTGATTTGTAATTTTATATAGATTTAATAAAATCTCATCTTCTTCATTATTTTGCTCCAAAAACTCTATTGCTTTTCCAACACTATCTTTTGCAATATATTTAATCAATAAAATTTTTGCCTTACTTAACATTAATAATTCACTGTTTTTTTTGTAATCAAAATACATCTCTTTTAAAAATGGTACTAATTTATCAAATTTTTGTTCTTTTTCATAAAAAGATAAAAGTTGCATAGATAAATTAAAGTCATATCCATTTGCTTTGATATATTCTTCAATTTTATTTATTGCTTGTTCTTTTTGTTCTAAATTATAATATTGAATATTTGTTAAATTAAGGAATGTATTTGCAGATTTATTCATAACAAATGCTTTTTCAAAAAATTCATAAGCTTTTAAATAATTTTTTTGTTGTAAATAAATTGTTCCTAAAAGCTCATAATTTACATCATTTTGAAATAAACTTATTAATTTCTCACCACTTTGTAAAGCTTCAGTAGAATCTCCTAATTTAAATAATGCAAAGGTATATAATCTTAATATAATCTCTTCTTGTTTTATATTATCCACATAATATTTTAAAGCATCTCTTTTTACTAACTCATAATCTTTTAAATTAGTTGATAATGCTAAATATTTTGCAAAATATTCATAATTATTTGTTCTGTCAAATAAATCAAAATACAAATCCCTTGCATCATAATACATTCTTTGATTTTCTGATTCTAATGCTAAAATTATGTATTGATTTTCTGATTCAAACTTTTTAGTTTTAACTTCAACAAATTTTGTTTTTGATGGTTCTTTATTCTCTAAATCTAATGTTTTATTACTACACCCATTAAAAAGTAATAATAAAGAACAAAGGATTAAAGACTTTTTATAGCTGGGCACTCTTTGTAAACCTCTTCTTCATTTTCTTTAAAATAATCCCAAAAAGGGAAAGTTCTGCATTGATTTGGTCTAGCATTATAAACAGAACATTGTCGTTTATCCAAATCAAAAAAACAACAAGCATAGTTATTTGATGCTAATTGTACCTCTTTTATACTGTATTTATAGGCAATTTTATTTAAATATCTTTTTTTTAAATCTTCACTAGAAATTTTTAAGTGCAAAGCTAAAGCTTCAATCTCTTGTGAATTTATCCAAATATAACCACTTTCTCCTATACAACAATTACCTTTACAAGAATCACAACCACTTGGATTAAATGCAAAATTAAACCCATCTTTTTTAATTAAATTACTCAATATCAACCTTTATACTATGTGTTGAAGATTTTTTATATATCTCTTGAACTTCAGAAGTAAAATCATTATTTTCATCAAAAACAATCAAAGGCTTTAATATTTTTGTCAAAGACTTAGAATTCCTTTTTGCATAAACTAATATTAATGTCGCATCCTTTGAATTTTTTGGATGAACGAACTGTAAAGATTCTAAATTAAATTTATATTTATTCAACAACAATAATATTTGATTAATCTGTTTTACATCATAACAGAAAAAAAACTTACCTTCACTATTTAAAATAGATGCAGTTTTTTTTATAAACTCTTCAAGGGGTAAAGAATCATTATATCTAGCAATTTTCAAATTTTCATTGTCACTTTTTATCACATCACTATGGTAAAAAGGAGGATTTGAAACGCAAATATCAAATCTTTTATTAAAATCAATATTTACAAAAGAACCTTCATATAAATTTGAATTTATCTTATTTGTTTCACTATTTTTTTTTGTGAAGAATTGAAACATTTTTTGTATTTCACACTGGTTAAGGTTTAGTTTCTCAAAATCTTTTGCTACTAATAAACCTAAAATTCCACTGCCACTTCCAATATCTAATAATTCACCTTTAATATTCTTATATTTTTTTAAATTTTCTATTACAAAGTTATATAAAAAATGTGTATCACTATTATAACAATAGCCATTTGTTGGCTGATATAAAACCAAAAATAATCCTTCTTTAATTTAATGGAATTATATCTAAGTTAAATAAATATGAGTTTTAATCAAATTATTAACTAACTCTTTTGTATGTAAATTAGATTAATATTTTAAGCTTAAATATAGTTTATAAAGCTCTTTAAAATATCTATAATTTCTTGTTGCAAAATGTAACAAGAGTAAAATTCAACCTATAAATTGCCGAAATAAACTATCCTTTAGAATTATTATAAGCTATGATTTGACGATAATATATTGAGTATATTCATGTATTGATATTAAAATAATTTAAGGAGAAATTATGTCTAATATGGAAGCTCCTGCAAATACTCCGGTTTGGGTTAACGAAGCTAGATGTAAAGCATGTGATAAGTGCGTTTCTGTTTGTCCAGCTGGTGTACTTGCTATGAGACAAGAAGTTCATTCTACTTTAGGTTCAATGATTAAAGTTGTTCACCCAGAATCATGTATTGGTTGTTCAGATTGCGAATTGGCATGTCCAGATTTTGCAATTTATGTTGCTGACAAAAAAGAGTTCAAATTTGCAAAACTTACAGAAGAAGCAAAAGAGAGAAAAGAAGCAGTTATAAAAAATAATTATAGAGAACTAGAGGCGTAAGGATAATTAATGGCAAGAGAACTAATTTCAACTGGTAATGAACTAGCAGCAAGAGCTGCGCTTGACGCAGATTGCGAGTTTTTTGGTGGATACCCTATTACTCCTTCAAGTGAAGTAATGCACGTACTTTCTTCAGCATTACCTGCTAGAGGACATGCATGTATTCAAATGGAAGATGAAATAGCAGGTATTTGTACAGCAATTGGTGCTGCAATGTCTGGTAAAAGATCAATGACTGCAACTTCAGGACCTGGTATTTCTTTAAAAGCAGAAAATTTAGGTGTTGGATATATTTCTGAAGTACCTTTAGTTGTTGTAAATGTTATGAGAGGTGGTCCATCAACTGGTCTTCCAACAAGAGTTGCTCAAGGTGATATTTTACAAGCTAAAAACCCAACTCATGGAGATGTTAAATCTATTACTTTAGTTCCAGGTAACTTAAAAGAGTGTTATACTGAAACTGTAAGAGCTTTTAACTTAGCTGATAGATTTATGCAACCAGTATTTGTTTTATTAGATGAAACAATTGGTCACATGAGTGGAAAAGCAATTTTACCTGATTTAGAAGAAATTCAAGCAGGGAAAATCTCTAGAAAAAGATTTGATGGAGATAAAAAAGATTATAAACCTTATGGAGTTGGAGCTGATGAACCAGCTGTATTAAATCCAATGTTTGAAGGTTATAGATACCACTTTACTGGTCTTCACCATGGACCAACAGGTCACCCAACAGAAGATGCTGATATGTGTGATGCTTTAATGAAAAGATTATTTAATAAAGTTGATGCTCACTTAGATGAATTAGAATTAAATGAAGAATATATGTTAGAAGATGCTGACATTATGATTATTGCTTATGGTTCTGTATCTTTAGGTGTTACTGAAGCAATTAATAGATTAAGAGCTGAAGGTATCAAAGTAGGAATGTTCAGACCTCTTACTATTTGGCCAAGTCCAGCAAAAAGAATCAATGAATTAATGAAAAAATTCAACAAAGTATTAGTTACTGAGTTAAATATGGGTCAATTCTCAAATGAAGTTCAAAGAGTATCAGGAAGATCTGATTTTGATACATTATTTAAAGTAAATGGAAGACCTTTATCTCCACTAGAAATTATTGAAAAAGTGAAAGGAATGTAATATGGCATTTAATTATGATGAATATTTAAGAACAGACAAAATGCCAACACTATGGTGTTGGGGATGTGGTGATGGTGTTATTTTAAAATCTGTAATTAGAGCCATTGAAAAACTTGGTTGGAATATGGATGATGTATGTGTTGTTTCAGGAATCGGATGTTCTGGAAGATTCTCTTCATATATCAACTGTAATACAGTTCATACAACTCACGGAAGAACTTTAGCTTATGCAACTGGAATTAAATTAGCAAATCCAACTAAAAAAGTTATCGTTGTTGGTGGAGATGGTGATGGTCTTGCAATTGGTGGAAATCACACAATTCATGCGTCAAGAAGAAATATTGACTTAAATTATATTATTATCAATAACTTCATCTATGGATTAACAAATTCTCAAACTTCTCCTACAACTCCTCAAGGTATGTGGACTGTAACAATGAGTAGAGGAAATATTGACCCTACTTTTGATGCTTGTAAATTAGTTGAAGCTGCAGGTGCATCATTTGTAGCTAGAGAAACTATGCTTGATCCTAAAAAACTTGAAAGAACTTTAGTTAAAGCTTTTGAACATAAAGGTTTCTCATTTGTTGAAGTATTCTCTAACTGTCACGTTAACTTAGGAAGAAAAAATAAAATGGCAACTGCTATGGCTAACTTAGAGTGGATTGATTCTATTTCTATGGCTAAAGCTAAATTTGATAAATTAGAACCAGAAGAACAAAAAGGTATTTTCCCTACAGGTATCTTAAAACAAGATACTGAAGCAATGGAATATTGTGAAGCTTATGAAAAAGTAAAAGAAGCACACAAAAATAAAACTATGGTTCAATTATAAGGAGATACACATGGCAACAAATAAAACATTAATGAGATTTACAGGTGTTGGTGGACAAGGTGTACTTCTTGCAGGTTCGATTTTCGCAGCTGCAAAAATTAAAGATGGGGGTTACGGTTTAAAAACTGCAACTTATACATCTCAAGTAAGAGGTGGACCAACTGTTGTTGATATTACTTTACAAGACGACGAAATTTTATATCCTTATGCAAATGATGGTGAAATTGATTTCATGCTTTCAGTTGCACAAGTTTCTTATGACCAATTCAAAAATGGTGTAAAAGAAGGTGGGGTTATCGTTGTTGAACCAAATCTTGTTACTCCAAGTGAAGCAGATAGAAAAAAATGGAAAATCTATGAGATTCCAATTATTACTATTGCAAAAGAAGAAGTAGGAAACGTTATTACTCAATCAGTTTTAGCACTTGCAATGGCAAACTACTTTACAGGTGAAACTGTTTCAAATGATGTTTTAAGAAATACAATGCTTTCAAAAGTACCTGAAAAAGTACATGCTATTAATAATAAAGCATTCGATTTAGGTCTTAAATACGCACAAGAAGCACAAGCTAACGCTTAAAAATAGAGGTTAAAAAACCTCTATTTTACTCTTTTATATAATTATTATAATTTTCTATTTTTTCTTTTAATCTTCTTGCTAAATAAATATTTGAATTACCTAAACAAGATAATATAAAACCTGCTTCTTTTTGATATTTTTTTATTTTCTCATTATCCCAATGTTTTGGTGGAATTCCTAAATTTGTAATTCTATCAGCTAATTTAACCATTTGAACTTCATAAGGTTGAGCTAATAATCGTTCTATACTATCTTTCATTTGTTCTTGTTTTGAAGCTAATGTTTTATCTTTTGTTAAAGCCTCTACACCATTTGCAACTTTTTCTCCAAATTTTACATACAGTTCATCATAAGTAATATTTGCATCCTCTATTACATCATGTAATAACGCACAAGAAATAGCTATATTTGTTTTTTCTTCATCAAGATTAGATTTCTCACAAGCATTTATAACTTCCATTGCAACACAAGTTATATGGGCAAGATAAGGTAAACCTTTTGGTGTTTTTTGTTCACCATGAGCAATTGCAGCAAAATTTAAAACTTCTATATAATTTTCTTGGCTAAACATTTTATTTATTCTCTTTTTTATGATTATTTATAACATTATCACTTTTTGAAAAAGATATTAAATCTTCAACTGTTTTAATTTTAGAACCATCAATATTTGATAAACTTTTTTCAAAAACAATAGCTGTTGTTAAAGCATCAAAATATGCTCTATGATGATTATCAATTTCGATATTTAAAACCTCTTTTAGAAAACTCAAACCATATTTCTCAGATTCAATGGTTCTTTTTGCTAAATCAATAGAACAAATCTTTCTATTTAATAGTTTTCCTAAATGAAATTTTTCAAAAGAGTCAGAAACAAAAGTATAATCAAATTTTATATCGTGTGCTACAAAAACATCATCCTCTAAAAACAGTTTAAACTCTTTTAATACTTTTTCAAGTCTTGGTGCATCTTCTAACATCTTAAGATTTATTTTTGTAACTTCTTGAACATAAGCAGGAATCTCTTTTGCATAAACTAATGATTCAAATTTATCTAAAATTTTTCCATTTTTATATTTTACAGCACCAAGTTCAATGATTTGATAACCTTTTTTTGCACTTCCACCATTTGTTTCAATATCAACTATACAAAAAGTTTGTTCTTCTATTGGTGTTCTTGTAGTTTTTAAATAAACAAAATCACCATCAAATTCTAAAGGTAATCCATTTGATAAAAGTAATTCAAATTCAAGTTCAGGAGTATCATAAAAAGTATCAGAAGCTTCGTTTAATAATTCTAAAAATTCTGTGTATAAGATTGGTTCTTTTAATAACCTTTGTAAGATATTTTGTAATTTAAATTGAGGTTTAGGAATTATCCTTCTAGGCGATTTCATTTGCCTCTTTTACAAAATCTATCATCTTTTGTTTAGATTTTTTTCCTTTAGACTCTTCCACTCCGCTACTAACATCAACTCCATAAAATCCATAACCATTTATCTCTTTTAAATTATTTGAAGTTAATCCACCAGCAAGAATAAATTTTGAACAATCAAGATTTTCAAACCACTCTAAAGCAACTCTTTTACCTTCACCACCAAAACCATCAACAAAAGCATCTAATAAATAATAATCTTTATTTAAATTCTTTAAATCTTTTTGTGATTTTACTCTTATTACTTTTATAGATTTTACTTTTAATAATTCATAATTTAATATCTCATTATCATCAATTATTTGAGCTAATTGCATTTTTGATTCAGCACAAACTTCATTTATAAAATCTTCATTTTCATTTACAAAAAGTCCAACTGTTTGTACAAAAGGAGGAAGTTTTTCAACTATCTCTTTTGCTTTTAAAGGAGTAATATATCTTGGAGAATTAGCATAAAAAACAAAACCCAAAGCATCAGCACCAGCATTTATTGCGTCAAAAGCATCTTGTAAATTTGTTATACCACAAATTTTTACTCTCATTTTTTAAACCTGTAGACTTTTTATAGCTTTTGAATAATCATCATTTCCAAACACATAAGATCCAGCAACAACAACATCAACACCAGCTTCTTTTAACTCATGGATATTTTTGTCATTTACTCCACCATCAACTTCTATCAAACAATTTGGATTTCTTTTATTGATTAACTCTTTTAATTTTTTAGCTTTTTCAATAACAGATGGAATAAATTTTTGTCCACCAAAACCAGGATTTACAGACATTAATAAAACCATATCTAAATCTTCAAGTAAATATTCTATTGATTCAGGAGTTGAGTGAGGGTTTAAAACAATTGCAGGTTTTATTCCATAATCTCTAATTTTTTGTATAAGTCTATGTGGGTGTTTTTCACTTTCAATATGAAAAGAGATATAAAGAGGTTTACATGGAGCAAATAAATCCACAAAAAAAGTATTATCTTCAACCATTAAGTGAATATCAAGAGGTTTAGTTGCAACTTTTGCAACAGGATTTACAACAACAGGTCCAATTGTCATATTTGGAACAAAATGTCCATCCATTACATCCACATGAATTAAATCACATCCACCATCACAAATAGCTTTTATTTCACTAGCTAAATTCCCAAAATCTGCTGATAATATAGAAGGTGCTACAAGCATCTTTTCTAACCTTTTTTTCTAAATTTTAGTCGATTATATCATTTAAACTCTTTTATAAAGTATAAAAATATACATATAATATTTTTTGATGTAAAATACGAAAAAAAATAAAATGGCAAATTATGAAAAAATATTTACCTTTGCTTTTATGTACTTTATGTTTTGGAAAAAATATAGAT
>JAQUIV010000150.1 GCA_028681275.1 Aliarcobacter sp. | reverse complement strand
TTCTTTATGGAGATACAAGTGATGCTTCTTGGTATTTAAAACTTTTAAAAGAACATACGGATATTAGTGATTTAAGAGCTAAAATTCTATTTGGAAAATCTGCACTTTCAGGTGATAGCGGTCATGGGGGGAATGACATAAACTCTATGAGTGATGATGAAGAAGTTTGTGGATGTAATGGTGTTTGTAAAGGTGACATTGTATCTGCCATTAAGGACAAAGATTTAAAATCTTTAAGTGATGTAAAATCTTGCACAAAAGCTGGAGCTTCATGTGGTTCATGTTTAGGTTTAGTTGAGCAGATTTTAGTTAATACTTTAGGGGATGAATATAACGCTGTTGAAGAGGGAATTTGTTCATGTACAACTCTTGGACACAAAGATATTAAAAAAGCAGTTGATGAGGGAGAATTTGAAACTGTTTATGATGTTTTCAAATCATTAGAGTGGAAAACTACTGAGGGTTGTTCAAAATGTCGACCAGCAATAAACTACTATTTACTTGTAAAATATAATGATGATAAATATAAAAACGATAAAAGAAGTGCACTTGTAAACGATAGAATGTTTGCAAATATTCAAAAAGATGGAACTTATTCAGTGGTTCCCCGAATTTGGGGAGGACTTACAAGTCCACAAGAGTTAAAAGACATTGCAGATATTGCAGTTAAATATGATGTTCCAACAGTAAAATTTACAGGTGGTCAAAGACTTGATATGTTGGGAGTTAAAAAAGAGCAGTTAGAGCCTATGTGGAAAGATTTAAATGATGCTGGTTTTGTATCAGGTCAAGCTTATGCAAAGGGTCTGAGAACTGTAAAAACTTGTGTTGGAAATACTTGGTGTAGATTTGGAACTCAAGATTCTATGAATATGGGTGTGATTATTGAAAAACTAACTTGGGGATCTTGGACTCCACATAAATTTAAAATTGCAGTTTCAGGATGTCCTAGAAATTGTGCGGAAGCAACTATCAAAGATTTAGGAATTATTGGTGTTGATTCTGGTTGGGAAATTCATATTGCTGGAAATGGTGGTATAAAAGTAAGAGTTACTGATTTACTTTGTAAAGTAGAAACAGATGAAGAGTTATTAACTTATGTAAAAGCTTTTATGCAATTTTATAGAGAAGATGCCTATTATCTAGAAAGAACAGCTCATTGGGTTGAAAGAACTGGATTACAATATATTAAAGATGAATTATTAAACAAAGAAAAAGTAGCTTACTGGGCGAAAAGATTTGAAATATCACAAAAATCAGCACAAGTTGACCCTTGGGCAAAAGCAATTGAAGATGGATTTACAAAAGAGTTTAATTCAATTGTTATAAATCCAGAAGAATCTCATAGTTTTGAAGCAAAGGAGCAAATTTAACATGGCAAAATGGTACAAAATCACAGAAGTTGAAAATATCCCTGAAATGGGTTCAAGAAAAGTAGAAATTGGCGAAATTGAAATCGCAATTTTTAAAACAAGAGATGGGTCAATTTTTGCAGTAAATAATGTTTGTCCCCACAAAAAAGGAAAACTAAGCGAAGGTTTAGTTCATGATAAAATAGTAACTTGTCCTTTACACAACTGGGAAATAGATTTAAAAACAGGTCAAGCTTTAGGAAATGATAGTGGCTGCACTGGGGTTTATGAAACGAGAGTTGAAGAGGGAATTTTATATTTAAATCTTTAAAATAATTTCTCCTAAATAAAATTTTAGGAGAAACTATTTCTAATTTAATTATTTCTAACTAAATCCATAATCCTTTTTCTTTCATCAGTTTTACAATTCAAAATATCTCTTTTACTCTTTGAATTTATAAAACAATTTAATGTTTTATCCAACAACATAACTCTATCTTCTAGATTATCCTGTCTTGCTAAATCAATTCGTTTATAATATTTATTTATTAATCCATTTTTTTCTATTTCTAAATCATATATATTTACTTCATTTGCGAATAAATCTAAACTAATAATAAAAAAAATTATATTTCTAATCAAAATAAACCTTTTTTTATCGTATTATATCAAGAAACTAATAAAATAACATAAAAGAAATAACTCTTTAATGTTTATTTTTCCAATAAATATTCATATTTTTTATCAGTTAAAAGTTTCAAGAAAGCAACTATTGCTTCTATTTTTCTATCACTTAACTCTTTTGCTTTTAACTCTTTTGTAGAAATTGTATCTTTAACTTCTGGTTCATCCCAAACTTTTTTTGTTTCTGGATTAATAGTTCTTTCTTTATTGTTATATTTATCATAAAACTCTATAACAGTTTTTAAATCAGAAAATACACCATTATGCATATATGGAGCTGTAACTGCCACATTTCTTAAAGTTGGAACTTTATATTTTCCCATCTGTTTTTCATCTTTTACAGCTGGATTATTTAAAAGTCCTTTATCTAACTCTTTAACACCATTTTTTGCTCTAAGTGTTTTATTTTCTGGTGTTCCAATATTATGAAATTCATAATTTGTAAAAGTTTCACCCTCTTTATCTTCACCTTTTAATACGTGACATGAAGCACAAGAGTTGTTGTTATTTGAGAAAAATATTGATTTTCCTAAATCTTCAAGTGGAGTTAAGTCATATTCACCTTTTAAATATCTGTCATATTTTGAATCAAATGGTGAAAATTCATCTGTTCTTTCAAATGCTGCAATCACTTGCGTTAAAGCACCATAAACTTTTTCTTCATTTTCTAAAATATCATTTCCAAAAAGGTTTTTAAATGAATTCACATACAACTCATTCTCTTTGATTCTATTAATAACCTCTTTTTTATTTGCCATTCCCATTTCTGCTGGATTTAAAGGTGGTC
>JAQUIV010000051.1 GCA_028681275.1 Aliarcobacter sp. | reverse complement strand
ATAAAACATTATCTGCTGATTCAAAAAGCTCTTCAGCCTCTTCAAGAAACATTTCTCTATATTTAGAAATATCAAACGACATGAGAACTCCTTTTTATCTACTTAAAACTATATTAACTGCTTTTAATAATTGGTCTGGTACAAATGGTTTTACAATCCAACCAGTAGCTCCCGCAGCTTTACCCTTTGCTTTCATTTCATCACTTCTTTCAGTTGTAAGTACTAAAATCGGTTTTTTCGAATATTGTGATATTTTTCTTAATTCACCAATAAGTGTTAATCCGTCCATATTTGGCATATTAACATCTGTAATTATTAAATCAAAATCAGCAGCCTTAGCTTTTGCTAAACCATCAACACCATCAACAGCTTCAGTTACATCTGTGTAACCACCCTCGTTTAATGCATAGTTTAGCATATCTCTTAGCATTGTAGAATCATCTACTATTAAAAGCTTAGCCATATTAAAACCCCTTAAGTTTTCTTAAAAAAATTATTTTTACTATACTAACGAAAGAAATATTAATTTAGGGTTAGAGGGGATGGTTTTTTTGGAACTTTAGGGATTATTGGAAAAAATAGATTAAAATGATGTTAAATAGAGGCTAAAGCAAGGATTATTATTCCTTACTTTAGAGAAAATATTTTTATTAATTAGAAGATAGTTCTATTCTGTCTTTTGTAACTTTTAGAACTTTTACTTCAATTTCTTGACCAACTGATAAAATATCAGATACATTTTTCACTCTCTCTTTAGAGATTTTAGAGATATGTAAAAGACCCTCACCACCTTTTGGTAATAAAATAAATGCACCAAAATCAACAACTCTTTCAACTTTTCCTAAAACAACTTCATCAATTGCATATAATTTTTCAAAATCAATATTTTTTGGAGCTTCTTTTCTTGCAGGTGCATTATTTGAAATAGTTTTTATATGTTCACAAGCATCTAAAACATTTTGTTTATTTCCACCACTTACCTTTACAGTTCCACTATCTCTATCTAAATCTATTGAAACTGTAAATTTCTCAATAATTTCTTTTATAGTTGCCCCTGCTTTTCCAATAATTACCATTATTTTAGAAGGATCAATTGCAAATTGTTCAATTAAAGGTAAAGCTTCACTTGCAACTATTTCACTAGCAGCCTCTTCCATTAAAGTTAAAATATGATCTCTTCCTTCTTTTGCTTGAAGTAATGCCTCTTTTAAAACGTTTAATTCAATACCACCAAGTTTTATGTCCATTTGTAAAGCTGTAATACCTTTTGTTGTACCAGCTACTTTAAAGTCCATATCTCCATCATGGTCTTCTAATCCCATAATATCTGTTAAAACAGAATAATTATTTCCTTCAACAACCATTCCCATAGCAACACCAGCTACTAAATTTGAAACAGGAACACCTGCTGCTTTTAAAGCTAGAGAACCACCACAAACAGTTGCCATTGAAGAAGAACCATTTGATTCAAGTATCTCAGAAACAATCCTTACTGTTTCATTATAATCATCGTCAATTGTAGCTTCAAGAGCTTTTTTAGCTAAATTTCCATGACCAAGTTCTCTTCTTCCAACTCCAAACATTGGTTTTGCTTCACCAACTGAAAAACCTGGGAAGTTGTAATGAACCATAAATCTATCCATTGAAGTTGATTTATCAGTTAAAACTTCATACATTTGTCCATCTTTTGGTCCAGCAATTGTTCCAACTACTAAAGCTTGAGTTTCACCTCTTGTAAATAAACAAGAAGAGTGAGCTGATGGTAAAATATTTGTTTCAATAGTAATAGGTCTTACATCTTTTAGACCTCTTCCATCTGCTCTTATTTTGTCATTTACAATCATATTTCTAACGATTTCTCTTTTTACAACTGAAACAGCTTCGTAAATTGTAGAGAATTCTATTTCATTTGAAATACAATATTCATTCTTAGAAATCATTTTAGCAACATCTTTTAATTGAGTTGCTCTTTCACTTTTTGCAAGTTTTTTGATAGCTTCTCTTATTTCGTTTGAAAAATTGTCTCTAACATAATTTATAACTGATTCTTCAATTGTAAATTGAACTAATTCAACTTCAACTTTTTCTTTGCTTGAAGATTCAAAACCTTTTTCATAAGTTAAATTTGCTTCTTTTAAAGCGTCTTGAGCAAAAGCAATAGCTTCAACTAAAGTATCTTCATTCATCTCATTTGCATTATGAATTTTAGTAAATGCTTCAATATCTACTTCAACCATTTCACTAGAAGAGATAGTTTTCATTTCAATCATTAATAATTCATCTTTTGAACCAGCTACATATAAATCTAAAGTAGATTTGTCCATTTCTTCAGGTGTTGGATTAATTACATAATTATTTTCAATTCTTCCAACTCTTACACCACAAACAGATTTTTTAATAGGTAAATTTGAAGTATATAAAGCAGCATTTGCAGCATTTAACGCTAATGCTTGTAAATCAACATTTTTATCAGCACTTAAAACCATAACTGTGATTGTTGTAGGATAAACATAACCTTTAGGGAAAAGTGGTCTTAAACTTCTATCAATAACTCTTGAAGTTAAAGTTTCAAAATCACTAGGTTTCCCTTCTCTTTTTATAAATCCACCTGGTAATTTTGCAGCTGCATAAGTTTTTTCAATATATTGAACTGTTAATGGAGTAAAATCTTCACTTACAGGATTATCAAATTCACTTACAACCGTAGCTAAAACAACTGCATTTCCAATTTTTGCTAACACTGAACCATTAGCTTGTTTAGCTACTTTTCCAAATTCGAAAACCTCTTGTTTTCCATTTAATTCAAATTCACAAACTGTTGACATATCTTTTATCCTTTATTTATTTTCTCTATATCTTCAAAACTAACATCATCTAAACTATCATAATAAAAATTAATTGTTACAAAATGATCTAATTTTTTTATAAAATACAAATCATCTGCAATTGATTCTATTGTTGGAATACTAGCTGTTGGTAAAATTGGAGTTGCTACTGAAATAGATTTTGCTTTTAAATTAATAGCTGTTTTTATACAAGCCATCATTGTTAAACCTGTATTAATTCCCTCATCGACAATTAATACATTTTTATTTTCAAATTCTTGAATCTTTTCACCATGTCTAAACTTATTTACTGTTTTTACAATTGACTCATCATATACTTGTTTAGATTTTGAATAAACATAATCCAAACTAATATCAAAAGCTTTTATTAACTCTTCGTGAATTAACACCTCTTCATGTTCTGTTACAACTGCAATTTCACAATCTTCATTATTTGGAGCAAAAATCTTTTCTGAAAACATCATATCATATTTACTATTTAGTGCTTTTGCTATAATTCTTGCAATTTCAAACCCACCATAAGAACTTGAAATTACAGTCCAATCTTCCAATCGCATACTATCTATTGGTAAAACATCCAATAATCTATAAGCTGCAACTTCTCTATTTTTAAAATATATTCTATCTGAATTCATTAATTATTATCTTGCATTTTATATTTTTGTTTAATTCCACCTAATGGTTTTAATAAAATAGTTGCATATATAATTTGTTGTTGTATTGAATCAGAAGTTAAACTAGACGTTGGTTTAATTTGATCCTCATATTTTAAATCCAAATTCCAACAACTATCATCTATATTAAAACTAATTCCTTGTTTATTTCTTATATTTTCAAGTAAGTTGTAATTTTCATAATAAGAAACTTTATAATCCTTAGCTACTTTATATCCAACATTAAATCTATAAGACTCTAAATCTTCTCTTGAATTAAAAATATTATCCGTGTCTTTAGATTGATAATAACCAACTGTTAAAGATACATCTTTATATGTTAAAAGAGAAGTTGCACTATTCTCAACATTTTGTTGATCTTCTACATTATAAACAGTTTTACCACTTACACTACCATATTCGTGATTTACCTTTAAATAATTTTCTAAATCTTGTAATTTAGGATTATCTACTTCATCATATAAAATAGATTGAGAAATTTTATGATTAATTAATTGTTTTAAACTATCGTTATCATACAAAGATTGATTTGCTGATAATTTAATACTTTTTTGTTCTTGAGAAATAGGAAAAGCTCTTAATTCTCTCTCTTTTACCGTATTATCTTCAGTAGTAATATTATATAAATCACCCTCTTCTTTTAAGTTCTTAGGTACTATGTATTCTGATTTCAAATTAAGAGTATGTAAATATTCTTCATAAGGTTTTATTAAATTACTTCCAATTCCAACAGAAGTTATATTTTGAATTAAAGTTCCATCTTCATATCTTATAGTATCAAAATTATTATAGTTATATTTACTAATAATTGTTTTATTTTCCGCAAAAGCATAAACATAGTCATCAATAAAATATTCACTATAACTTAAAGGTACACTTATCTCGTAAATATCTGCTGATAATCCCTCTGGTCTAGTATAATTTATAACTTTTGTATCCGTTGAATATACTAAATTTTCTACGAAAGTTTCTTTATTATATGAGTGAAATTGAACTTGTGGTAATTCTTGTAATGTAGTTTTATTTGATTCTTTTGAACCATCTATATAATATCTACCATAAGCTCCACCATAATATTCAGGAGTATTATAAAAATAGTTAACTTTAGATTCAACTTTTTTTGCTGTTGAAGTTAATTCTGTATCATCTTCTAAAGTAATATATTCAATATCATTTAAATATTTAAGTGATGTAAATAAACCATCATGAGAACTATTTTTAGAAAAAATATCTCTTCTTTCATAATCTAAATTAAAACCATAATGTTCTTGATTTTGTAAATCATTTTCTAAAAAATAATCTTCATTTTCTTTAAAAACACCTGTTTTAATTTTTAATACAGAACTAGGAGAATCTGCATATCTATAATATGCATATGTTCCAGCTCCCCTTTGTGTTCTAACTTGAGGTACTAATTCTATATCATAATTATCAGCAGGTGCAATAAATATAGGTTGAGAATAAAATAATCCTTCATCCCTTGAATAACCAATAGTTGGTAGTAAAAGACCTGTTCTTCTTGTTGTATCTGTTGGGAAACCAAGATATGGACTATAAAGTACAGGAACATCTTTTACATATAATCTTGGGTTATATGCATTTATCCATTTTGCTTCAGTATCATAATCTGCACTTGATGCTCGAATACTCCAAACTGGATCCAAACAATCACAAGAAGAGATAATAGAACTATCTAAAGATATTTCTTCTTTTTCTTTATTAGAGGTTTTTGAATTCATCCAAATTTTATTATTTTGTTCTCTCAAAAATGTTGGATATTGATTTGCTAAATCGTTTTTCAAATCAACAAAAGCATAATTACTTTGTGTTTGAATGTTATTATCTTTGATTACTAAAACATTATCAAAAAGTTCAAAAGTTTCTTTTTCCTTATTGTAAATAATTTTATTAGCACTTAAATAATAAGTTGGTGAATAAATAACTACATTACCACTTGCTGTTACTATATTTTCAACAGCATCAACATTTTTTGCAACTAATTGGAATTTTTCATTTTTTAGTTCTTGTGCATGAATTAAACAAGAAGTAATAAATAGTGAAGCTATAATTTTTTTATGCATTTACAACCAACGTTTTACCTGTAATATCATGGAAAGTTTTTCTTCCCTCATTAAAAAATCCTATTAAAAAACCAATATAAAAGAACATTTCAGAAAAAATTCTTCCAACAGCTCTTAAAAAAGATGAAAACATAGAAACTCTTCCCCATTCATTTGCATCTATAACTCTAATTTTTGCAACTATTTTACCAATAGTTGCTCCAAAATACCAAACAAAAAAAGTATGATAGACAACTTTTAGAATAATTAAAGGAGTTACAAGTTCTGCTTGTAATAAATGTGTCATTGCATCCATATCATGACTAAGAGCAGAGATACTTTCCCAAAAAATCAGCACAATAATCAATGTCATTAACAAATCATCAATCACATAAGCCAATGCTCTTGAACGCATTGAGGCTAATTGAAGATTATTACTATTATTTTGCATTAATTATTACTTTAAAGCTTGATATGCAATATCAGATCTACATTTTTTACCAGCAAAATGAACTTGTCCACATAAAGCATAAGCTCTATCTCTTGCTTCTTTTATAGATTTACCAAATCCAACACAAACTAATACTCTTCCACCAGTTGCCATTAATTTATCATCAATTTTTTCAACACCAGCATAAGAGATATGTGAATTTTCAAGTAAATCAGCATCAACTATTTCATCAACTATAATTTCAGCAGGAGTACTTGAACCATAAGGATAATTTCCACTTGCCATAACAACACCAACACCAAACTCATTTTTGATTTTAATATCTAATTTATCAAGTTGTTTTGTTGCACCTTTATAAAACAGTTCAGAAACAGGTGTTTCTAATAAAGGCATTAAAATTTCGCATTCTGGATCACCAAATCTTACATTATATTCTAAAATAATTGGTTCACCACGTACAACCATAACTCCAATAAATAAAACACCCTCAAATGGAGCATTTTCTTGTTGCATTCCTTTTAAAGTTGGTTTGATAACTCTTTCTTCAATTTTTTTATAAATATCATCATTTACAAGTGGTGTTGGAGCGTAAGCACCCATTCCACCAGTATTTGGTCCAGTATCACCATCCCCTATTCTTTTGTGGTCTTGAGCAGCTGGTAATACTTTATAATTTTCACCATCACAAATAGCAAAAACAGATAATTCATAACCATCTAAATACTCTTCCACAACCACAGATGTTCCAGCATCTCCAAATGAAGCTCCTGAAAGCATATCTGAAACTGCTGTTTTTGCTTCATCTTTTGATTGAGCAATAATTACACCTTTTCCTGCACATAAACCATCTGCTTTTACAACTATTGGTAAATTCATTGTTTCAATAAAATCGTGTGCTTCTTTTTCATTTGAAGTCTCGATAAACGCTGCTGTTGGTATGTTATATTTTTTTAATATATTTTTCATATAAACTTTAGAACCCTCAAGTCTAGCTGCTGCTGCACTTGGTCCAAAAATTGTTAAATTATGTTCTTTAAATATATCAACAACACCATCTACTAAAGGAGCTTCTGGTCCTACAATAGTTAAATCAATAGAATTATCTTTTGCCCAAAGAGCTAATTGATTATAATCTTTAATATTTATATTTGTTCCTAATCTGTCTGTTGCACCATTTCCTGGCATAAAAAATAGATTATGAGCATTTTCTTTGTATATTGCTAATCCAATAGAGAATTCTCTACCACCATTACCAAGTATCAATATATTCACGATAATTCCTTATATAATAATTTAAAAAATCCGAGTAGCCGTTAACCATCAAAATGGCCCTAAAAAGCCACGAACGTACACGGGAAGCGCATTTTAGGAGCAAAAACGCATTGAATTGCTACACACCATACAGACCTACACCATATACAAAAATAAATTATCGGACCCACAACAATGGAAATCCCGAACTACTTAGATTGTCTTATTTTATCTAAAGATGTTTGAATTTGAGTTTAAAGTAAAGTTTGCCTAGCTAGATTTATACATTCATCAATTGAAGTTTCAGAGCTAATTGTATAATCAACTTCTTTTGGCAAATATTTTGCAGTAGTTTTTCCAATAACTATTGCTTTATAATTATCTTTCCATTTGTATTGATTAAAAAAACACTCTACACTTGAGGGTGAAGTAAAAATAAATACTGAATTATCTTCCAAAGAGCTATTTGATTTTTTACAAGATGTTTGATAAGTTACTAATTCATCTATTAAAACATCATTTTCTTTTAATATTTCTACTAAATTTGAAACAGTTTTTAAAGCTTTTATATATAAAACTTTTTTATTTTTTAATAACGTTATTAATTCTTGTGCAAATTCATCTCCATGGGAAGTTATTCCTGTAAAAACAACTTTTCCACCCATTTCTTTTATAATATTTGCAGTTTTTGGTGCTATTGCAAAAGAGTCAATCTTTTTCCAATCTTTATTAAAAGAATCTAAAGAATAAATAGCATTTTTTGAAGTAAAAATCAAAGCATCATATATTGATAAATCTATATTTGATTTAATATACTCTATTTGAAAAACTTCCAAATTTTCAACATTTGGATATTTTTGATTACTTAAAAGATAAATTTTACTCATTTGTTGTTAATTCATATCTTTGTGTATAATTTATTGCATCATCTAAAGAGTGATAAATTTTAATACTTTTAAATAAATTTGTTGGATCAAGTGTTAAAATCTTTCTTTTATGTCTATATTTTAAAACTAAAATTATTTCTAAACCTCTTGTTTTAAATTTTTCAATAATTTCTTCAAGGGTAAATATTGCTGAAATATCTAAAAATGAGACATTTTTACAATCTAAAATTACTTTTTTGCAATCTTTTATTTTTTCTAATCTTTCATCTAAATGTGACGCTGTTCCAAAAAATAAAGAACCATTTATTTTTATAATTTCAACATCATGATTTTCTATATCTATATCAAAAGAGACTCTTGAACGAGTTATTTTTATTTGAGTAGTTCTTGAAACCTGGTAAACAGCAATTATTGAAGAGATTGTAATTCCAACACCAACTGCCATGATTAAATCTACAAAAATAGTAAGTAAAAATACTGTTACCATAATAAGTAAATCTTGTTTCGTTATTTTGTTTAAGATTTTCAGAAATTTATAATCTAAAATATCAAAACCTACTTTTATTAAAATTCCAGATAAAACTGCAAGTGGAATTTTTGATGCAAGTGGAGCTAAAAATAGAACAATAACCAAAAGTGTAATCGAATGGGTCATTCCAGAAAGTTTTGTAGTTGCTCCACTATTTATGTTTATTACAGTTCTCATTGTTGCCCCAGCTCCTGGAATTGCTCCAAAAAATGAACAAACAGTATTTCCAATACCTTGACCTATTAACTCTTTTTTAGGATTATGTTTTGTTTTAGTCATAGTATCAGCAACTAAAGAAGTTAATAAAGAATCAATAGAAGCTAAAAGAGCTAATGTTATAGCTAACATCATCATAGTGTTTAATTTTAATAAATCAAAAGAGATAGGTAATACAAAATCAGGTAATCCCATTGGGATTTCTCCAATAGTATTAATTTTAAAATCCATTCCTAGAGAAAAATAACTTACTACAACCAAAGCAATTAATGCAGATGGAACTACCTTAGAGATTTTTTTGGGTGTTAAAAACATAATAGCTAAGGTTATTGTTGCAATTATTAATGCTTCGTAATTAACTTTTTGCAAAGTATTAGGTAAAGAACTAAGAGTTTGAATTATTGAGCCAAAACCTTCTACTCCAAGAAAAGGATTTATTTGTAAAATAATGATAATTACACCAATCCCACACATAAAACCTGAAATTACTGGATATGGAATGTATTTAATCCATTTACCAATTCCTATAATTCCAAAAGAAATTTGCATTAAACCAGCTAAAAAGATTACAGTCATAACTGTTGGTAAGTCGTTTGGAAATGTTGCAACAGTTGCTGCAACAATAACTGTCATAGGACCAGTTGGTCCTGAGATTTGAGTAGGAGTTCCTCCAAAAAATGCAGCAAAAAAACCTAATATAATTGCACCATATAAACCAGCAATTGCACCAGCTCCACTTGCAACCCCAAAAGCTAAAGCCAAAGGAAGTGCAACGACAGCCGCAGTTACTCCTGCAAATATATCATTTTTTACTCTATTCAAGGGAACCTCCTATAAATTAAGGTTATTTAGTATCTCTTTCTAAGTATTCTTCGTCACCCATTTTATCATGTTTACCTCTGGCAATTACGTGAATTGGTGTTCCTTCAAAATTGAAATTATCTCTTAAGTAATTAATTAAATATCTTTTATATGTAAAGTGTAAAAGATTTGGTTTATTCATAACTAACGCAATTCTTGGTGGTTTTGTATCAAATTGAGTTGTATAATAAATTCTTAAATATGCACCATTTGGACTTGGAAGTGAGTGTCTAGTCACTGCTTCTTCAATTACTCTATGTAATTTTGAAGTTGGAATTCTTTGAGTATAATTGTTGAAAATTTCAATAATTTTATCTTTTAATCTTTCAATACTTCTTCCTGTTTTTGCTGAAACTGCAATAATTGGAGCATAAGATAAAAATCTGAATCTTCTTCTAATCTCTTCTTCCATTTTTTGGAATGTATCCATATTTTCATCCCATTTATTTAGAACGATAATAGTTGCAAGTCCATACTCATCAACAAGTCCTGCGATTTTTTCATCTAAATCAGAAAGTTCTTTTGATGCATCTAATACAACTAATGCCATATTAGCTTTTTCTAACATCTCTTTTGTTCTCATTAAGGCAAATTTTTCAATTCCCTCAATACTTCCTCTTCTTCTTAAACCTGCTGTATCTACGAAAGTTACATTTTTATCTTGATATTCAAAAGATTCATCAACTGGGTCAATTGTAGTTCCTGCAATTGGAGAAACAACTGATCGCTCCGCACCAACAATTGCATTTAAAATAGAAGATTTTCCTACGTTTACTTTCCCAATAATAGCTACTTTGATGTTATTATCTATAACTTCTTCTTCAAGAGTATCTTCTAAAACTGGTTCAAAAGTTCCATCTTCTTCACTTGAATAATCTTCTTCATCATCAAAATCAAAATTTGCTTCTCTCTCTTTTTTTAAAGCTTCAGCTTCTTCTAAAGCTACTGTTTCAAGATTAACTGGAAGATGTTGATAAATCCATTCAAATAGATTTTTTGTTCCTCTATTGTGCGAAACAGAGATTCCAAAAAGATTTTCATCCCCTATTCCAAATTCAAAAAATTCCCAAAGTCTTTCTAGCTCTTTATCGTTATCAATTTTATTTACAACTAAGGCTAACTCTTTCCCTAATCTTTGAAGCTCATAAAATAATTCTTTATCCTTATCATCAGGTATATTTTTACCATCAACCATAAAAAGTATTATATCAGCCTCTTTTGCCGTCTCAATAGCTTTTCTTTTTACATTTGAAAATATAGCATCATTAGTTTCGTCGATACCACCAGTATCAAGCATTAATGCTTTTCTATCTAATATTTCTATTTCATGTTTTTTAATATCTCTTGTAGTTCCAGCCATATCAGATACAATTGCAATTCTTTTATTTGCAAGTCTATTAAATAACGAAGATTTTCCTACATTTGGTTGCCCAATTAGAGCAATTTTTTTTAACGTTTTATCCATAAATTTTTTTAATCCTATTTTTTATCATAAACTAAAAAAGGTATTAGCCATTATGCTAATACCTTTTTCATAACAAAAGCTTTTTTTAATATAATCCAAATTTACCTTGGATTGAACTTTTGTAAAGAACTCTCATAACATCATCTTTGTCATAAAATACTTTGAACTGTGCATCAGATGCTTTTAATTCTTCTAATGCCTCTTCAATATCTATTGGTTTGTAAGATGATAGTCTTACAGGAGTGATTTCATCTTCAAATTTCTCTAATTCAAGGGCAATTTGATCTTGAATTTCAGAAGATACAACTTCAGTTAATTTCGTAGCTTTGTGAGCTGCTACTTTATCATGATGTCTTCTTAAAACTTTTGATACTCTATCTACTGCAATATCAATAGCTGCATATAAATCTTTATCTTTTTGTTTTACAACTACCGTATCTAAGTGGGCAATGTTTAAAGTAAATTCAAAAGAAAAAGCTTTTTTCCCATGTTTTTCATCTTGAGAAATAATTGAATTTACAGAAATTATATCTAAATTATATTTTTTAAAAACTTCTACCGAACTATTAACGTAATCTTTTATTGCATCTGTTAAATCTACATGTCTTCC
>JAQUIV010000050.1 GCA_028681275.1 Aliarcobacter sp. | reverse complement strand
GTTGTATCAATTGATTCAATTCTAGCTTTTGTATGAGCATTATCTGTCATAATTCCAGCTTGTCTTCCACTCATAGAAGTAGCTTTATATCCCATTTCATTTAATGCAATTGATAAAAGTGCAGATGTAACTCTTTCACCTGAACTTAAAAGCATATCAATTTCATCTGCTTTTGGAGTTTTTGAATAATATTCAGCATATTCTATTAATTTATTTGTTTCTCCACTCATCGCAGATACAACAGCAATAACATCATGACCTTCGTCTTTTATTTTTTTAATGATATTTGCAACATTTTGAATTCTATCAAGTGTCCCAACACTTGTTCCACCAAACTTAAGTACTTTTAACATCTAATTTTTTATCCTTTTTAAATATAACCTTCAGTTTTAAAATATTGTAGAACTTGTTTATAAACAGTTCGTTTGAAAAAAGTTATATAATCATAAATATTTTTAGTAGGCACAAATTTATATTCGCTAAATTCTGGAATTTCTGTGTTAATATTTATTTTAGCGCCTTTTCTAAGTTTAACTAAATAATATTTTTGTCTTTGTCCATCGTAAGGATACATCCTTTTTGCAATAGCAGCAGGAAATTCATAAGATACCCAACTTGGATATTCTGCTATGATTTCTACATCTCTTGTTCCGATTTCTTCTTCTAATTCTCTAAATAGTGCCTCTTTTGAAGATTCACCCTCATCAATACCACCTTGAGGAAATTGCCAAGCATTCTCCACATCAGTTCTTGAAGCTATAAATATTTCGCATTTATGAGGATATTTTGCTGATAATACAATTGCTGCTACATTAGGTCTGAACTTTTTTTTCTCGTTGTTAATTGTGTTTTTATTTTTATCAGTCATAAATATATTTTCCCTTATAATTAGCCAGATATTTTACAAAAACTAGGATTAAAAATTGCTTTTATATATACATATTCCCTTTTGCGACAGTAAATGTTTTTACTGCGCTTTTAATTCATACACAGATAGATTTCACTTAAAACATGAATATATGAATGCATTAAAAAAACAACTAAGAAATAATCTTGATAATTATGTTATTAAAGATAACAAAAAGATAGAAACAGTGTTTATAGGTGGTGGAACTCCATCAACAATTAAAGCTTTTGAATATGAAGAAATATTTGAAATGATAAAACCATATTTAGAAGAATTTGCAGAAATCACAACAGAAGCAAATCCTAATTCTGCCTCTTATGAATGGCTTCAAAGTATGAAAAATTTAGGAGTAAATCGTGTTAGTTTTGGAGTACAAAGTTTTGATAATGATAAACTAAAATTCTTAGGTCGAGCACATAATAGTAATAGTGCTATAAAAGCTATACAAAATGCTAAAGAAATAGGATTTAAAGGGATTAACTGCGATATTATTTATGGTGTTCAAAATGATACTTTAGAGAGTATGAAAAAGGATTTTGATACTGCTTTTTCTTTACCAATTACGCATTTAAGTGCTTATTCTTTAACAATAGAAGAAGGAACAAAATTCTTTGATAGAAGCAGTGTAAAAATTGATGATGAAGAGTTGTCTTATGAAATTTTTGACTATATAAATAAAAATGGTTTTCATCAATATGAGATTTCAAATTTTGCAAAAAATAAAGAATCTGAATCAAAACATAACTATGGATATTGGCAACATAAAGAGTATTTAGGAGTTGGAGCTGGAGCTGTTGGATATGTAAATCAAGAAAGACATTATCCTTCTAAAAGTATAGAAGAATATATTCAAAATCCATTAGATTATGAAGTAGAAGAAATAGATTTGGATGATGTAAAAACAGAGAAAATTTTGCTTGGGTTTAGGTCTTTAAATGGAGTTGAAATATCGCTTTTTAATGAAAAAGAGATGAAAAAAATTGATGATTTGATTAGTCATGATAAAGTTTATATAGAAAAAAATAGGGTTTTTAATAAGAATTTTTTACTTTCGGATGAATTAGCCTTATATATTTTGGATTAGTCTATTAATCAAACTTATAATATAATCCAAACTTTTAAAAGGTAAAAACTAAATGACGATAAAAGATACAATAAGAAAATATACAAACGAACTAAAACTTGTAACTCATATTCCAGCAAAAGAAGTTGAAATATTGATGTTACATCTTTTAGAAAAAAATACAATCTGGCTACACCTAAACTACAATGTTGAGTTTGAAAAAGAGAAAGAATTAGCTATTTTGGTAAAAAAAAGAGCTACAAACTATCCTTTGGAATACATTATAAACAAAGCTTCATTTTATGGAGAGATGTTTATTGTAAAAGAGGGAGTTTTAATTCCAAGACCTGAAACAGAAATTTTGGTTGAAAATGCTGTTGAAATTTTAAAAGATAAAAAAGAGCCAATAAAAGTTTTAGAAATAGGAACGGGTAGTGGAATAATATCTGTAATGATTGCAATGTTGATTGAAAATATAAAAATTATTGCAGTTGACATAAATGAAAAAGCATTAGAATTAGCAAAACAAAATGCCATAAAACATGGTGTTGAAAATAAAATAGAGTTTAGATTGAGTAATTTATATGAAAATGTTCAAGAAAATGATATTTTTATGACCATTTCAAATCCTCCATATATTGCAAATAATTATATACTTCCAACAAATGTAAAATATGAACCGTCAAATGCACTTTTTGGTGGAGATATTGGAGATGAACTTTTAAAAGATATTATAAAAGCTACAAGTGAGAAAAAAATTCCTTATTTACTTTGTGAAATGGGATATGACCAAAAAACTCCTTTGGAAAACTATTTTAAAGAGTTTAATGTTGAGTCTTATAGTTTTTATAAAGATTATGAAGGTTTTGATAGAGGATTTACTCTGAAGTTTAAAAATTAGAAAAGGAATAAAAATGTTTAAAGAATTTGATTTAAGTAATTTAGAAAATAGTAAAGATTTATTAGAAAAATTTTTAGATGAAAATAGAAAAAAAATTGATGATTTATTAAAGATAGAAAATAAAACTTATAAAAATTTTGTTTTACCATTTCAAGAAATAGGGGAGAGTATTAATGATTTTTTAACTCCAATTTTTCATATTGACTCTGTTAAAAATTCTAGTGTTACTACAAAAGTTTATGAAGAGTGTATCCCTGTAATCTCAAAATATGAAACTGAGATTTCTCAAAATGAAAAAATATATAATGCTTTAATAAGTATACAGTCTAAAGAAAATAGCTCTTTAAATAATATACAAAATAAAGTTTTAGAAAATGAAATTAGAGACTTCAAACTTTCAGGTTGTCATCTTGAAAATGATAAAAAGAAAAGATTAGAAGAGATAAGTTTAAGACTTAGTGAACTATCTCACAAGTTTTCACAAAACCTTTTAAATGCTACAAATGCCTTTGAAATGATAATTGATAATTTTGAAGATGTAAAAGAGATTCCAGCTTCTGATTTGGAATTAGCAAAATTTGAAGAAGATGGAAAAGTTAAATATAAATTTACACTTCAAATGCCATCTTATTTAGCATATATTACTTATGGAACTAATAGAGAAAAAAGAGAAGAGATTTATAAAGCGTATTGTACAAAAGCACCTGAAAATGGAAAAATTATTGAAGAGTTATTAGCTTTAAAAGATGAAAAAGTAAAAATTCTAGGATTTGACTCTTATGCACAATATTCACTTGCTACAAAAATGGCTTCAAAAGAAGAAGATGTTATTAAATTTTTGGAAGAATTAGGAAGTAAAGCTAAAAATAGGGCAAAAGAAGAACTTGAAGAGATTAAAGAAATAGCAGCAAAAGATGGAATAACTGATTTTAAATCTTTTGATATGTCATATTATTCTGAAAAACTTAAAATGGCTCAATACGATTTTGATGAAGAGTATTTTAGACCATATTTTGAACAACAATCAGTTTTAAATGGGTTCTTTGACTTTTTACATCAAATGTTTAATGTTAAATTCACAAAAGCAAATACACCTGCTTGGGATGAAAAAGTAAAAGTTTATGATTTAAGTGAAGATGGAAAAACAATAGCTAGAATTTATATAGATTTAGAAGCTAGAAAAGATAAGCGTGGTGGAGCTTGGATGAATAATTGGCACACTTACCATAAAACTTCATCTGGAGAAATAAAACTTCCAACAGCTTATATTGTATGTAATTTTCCACAATCAACAACTGAAACACCATCTCTTTTAAGACACTCTGATGTTGTAACTTTATTTCATGAAATGGGCCATGCATTACATCATTTATTAAGTAAAATTGAAGAACCTTTTGTAAGTGGAATTTCTGGAGTTGCTTGGGATACAGTTGAGTTTCCATCACAATTTTTAGAGTATTTTTCTTATGATAAAGAGGTTTTAAAACTATTTGCAAAACATCATATTACAAAAGAAGTTTTAGATGATGAATCAATAAATAAAATTATAAAAGCTAAAAATTTCCAATCTTCTTTGGCAACTCTTAGACAAGTTGAATTTGCTTTGTTTGACTTTAAACTATATCAAAAGTTATACAAAACTGAAGATGAAATACAAGATTTATTAGATTCTATTAGAGAAAAATTCGCTGTAATGATTCCTCCAAGATACAATAAATTCCAAAATGGTTTCTCTCATATCTTTAGTGGTGGTTATGCAGCTGGATATTATTCATATAAATGGGCAGAAGTTTTAAGTGCAGATGCTTTTTATATGTTTATTGATTCTGGAAATATTTTTAATAAAGAACTGGGAATTAAGTACAGAGATACGATTTTGAGCCAAGGTGGTTCGTATGATATGGACAAATTGTTTTTCAATTTTGCACAAAGAGAACCAAGTGTTGATTCTTTATTGAAAATTGATGGAATTATTAGCTAAATTTTGCAATAATAACACTCTTAATAACTAATACAAACAAGGATTTAATAAAATGACAAACGCAGAAACAATTTCAAAACTAAATGAAGCTTTAAGTACACTAATTAAGGCTTATGAAGAACTTCAAGAAGAAAATACTGGTTTAAAAGCTAGAATCAATGAATTAGAAGATGAAGTACTTGAGTTAGAATCAACTAAAGAAGATTTAGAGAAAAATGTTGATGAGTTTAAAGACCATACTGAAAAAGATAAATCAAATATTAGTACAATGTTAGGTAAAATTGAAAGTATTTTAAGTAGAAAATCTTCAACTCCTACACCAAGCGTGAGTTCTACAACAACTCCTTCATCAAGTTCGACTGTAACTCCTGAGATTGCAAAAGATAAAATTGAAGAGAAAAAAGATGATATTTTTAGTGCAAGTGTAAATCCAACTGCAAATAGTTTATATGATAATACAAAAAAAGAAGAACCTAAAGAAGAGAGCAATAGTAATAAAATTGACTTAAATAGAATGGCTTCTTTATTAAATGGATTTAATCACTAAAAATAAGAGTAATAATGGTTACTCAAGTAAATAAAGACTCCTTATATAATATGTTTGGAGTCAAAGATTTCAATCACTTAGGAAGTGCCTTAGACAATATGGCACCTTCTTTGGTTGAATATTATCTCTCTAGCCTTGCAAATAGTGACGATTCATATTTTAATAAAAGAGATATTGAAGAAACTATTTCAATTGGTGATTACAGTTTATATATTGATTATAGTGAAAATGTATATCTGGAATTAAACAGTGCTATTGAAGATAGCACTCAATCGTTTTGGTAATTGAAAACTTTATAAGTTTGAAATTATCATATCTTCAATACCTGCACATTTTCCTATATGAGGTAAAATAACAAACTCTATTTGTGGATATTGTTTTTTAAATTTCTTGATTTCACAAGGAATATCTTCTTGAACATGTTTTCCTGCTGCTAGAAAATAGGGGAATATCTTTATTATTTTACAATTTTCTGCAATAGCTTTATTTATTGCCATAAAAATAGATGGTTCTGTAAGTTCTAAAAAAGCATGAAAAACTAATAAATCATTACTAACATTAGATTTTATTTTTGAAACAATATCAATAATCTCATCATTTGAGCTTTTAACTTTACTTCCATGAGCTACAACTATTAAAGCTTCCACTTTTTATATCCTTTTATTTTTTTAATTATATTTGACACTTAACTTTAATATATTATACAATTAAAACTGATATATAAATAATTATAAAAGGAAATTACTTGTTTTTTAAATTAAAAATTTTTTTTTGTAGTTATTTATGATTTCACCTATAAATATTTTAGGAATAGGGAAAGCAAAACCTCAAAAAGAGCTTTTATCTTCTACTATTGATAAGTTACAAAATTTAAAAGAGGGTACAACTCAAAAAATAACTGGTTTGGAAAAAAGATATTTTTTAAGTGAAAACCAAAGTGCAAGTGAACTTTTATATGAAGCTATAAATGAGGCTTTAAATCACGCAAAATTAAGTATAGATGACATTGATTGTATTATAAATGCAAGTGCTACAAATCAACAAGCAATTCCTTTTAATGCAGCTTCAACCCACAAACTTTTAAATCCAAAAAAACCTATTCCTTCTTTTGATATTAATATGACTTGTTTGAGTGTTTTAAGGGCTTTTGATATTGCTTCAAAACTTTTTGATAGTTATAAAAAGATATTGATTGTCTCTTGTGATATTGCTTCTATTGGACTTGATTGGTCAAATATCAGAACAGCTGGAATATTTGCAGATGGTGCAAGTGCAATGATTGTAAGTTCTAGTTTAAGTGGAGGAATAATTTTATCAAATTTTGAAACCCACTCAAGTGGTTATGAGTATTGTATGATAAGAGGTGGTGGTCATAAAATAAATCCAAATAACTACGATGGCGATTATAAAAATATGAGTTATTTTGAGATGAATGGGAAAAAACTTTATAAACTAAGTTCTTTTATTTTGCCACCTTTTATAAAAAATAGTTTAGCTTCAAAAAATCTTACTTTAGATGATATAGATTGGATTGTACCTCATCAAGCAAGTCAATCTTCCCTTGACCATATAATAAAAATGTTAAACCTAGATAAATCAAAATTAATAGATATTTTTAAAACCCATGGAAATCAAGTAGCTTCTTCAATTCCTTCAGCTTTACATACTCTTTTACACACAAAAGATGTAAAAAGTGGTCAAAAAGTAATGCTTGTTGGAACTAGTGCTGGAGTTGGTTTAGGATTAGTTGTTTGGCAGGTTCCATAATGAAAGCTATAATAACAGGAGCAACTGGAGGTTTAGGAAGAAATCTTTTGGAGTTTTTAGTTTTGCAAAATTGGGAAGTTATAGCTTTTGGAAGAGATGAAAAAATAGGAAAAAGTTTAGGTGTAGAATTTTATGCTTTTGATTTAAGTAATTTTGAACAAACTAAAAAATATTTCCAAAAAGCTGATGTTGTTTTTCATTGTGCTGCTTTATCTTCTCCATGGGGAAAATATGAAGAGTTTTATAAAGCAAATGTAATTGCAACAAAAAATGTTTTAAAAGCCATGGAACTCTTTAATATAAAAAAAATAGTTCATGTTTCAACTCCAAGTATCTATTTTAATTTTCAAGACCAATTTGAAATAAAAGAGGAGTTTATTCCAACAAAGTTTGTAAATAATTATGCTAAAACAAAATATGAAGCTGAACAGTTTGTTTTGAATAGTTCTGTTTTTTCAGTGATTATTCGTCCAAGGGCAATATTTGGAGAGTATGATAATGTTTTAGTTCCACGACTTGAAAAAGTGGCATTAAAAGGTTTTTTACCACTTATTAAAAATAAAAAAACTATTGTTGATGTAACTTATGTTGGAAATGTAGTAAATGCTTTGTATTTAGCTTCAATCAAAGATATTCCATCAAAATCTATTTTTAATATTACAAATGATGAACCAATGGATATTAAAGAGGTTTTTTCTTTGGTTATGAAAACAGTTAAAATAAAAACAAAATTTAAATATATCTCATATTTTGTTCTTTTCTCAATAGCGACTATTTTAGAAATTATTTCAAAATTAGGTTTTATAAAAGAACCTATTTTAACAAAATATGGAGTTGGAGTTATTAGTAAAAGTCAAACTTTAGATATTTCGAAAGCAAAAGAGATTTTAGGATATAAACCAATATACACTATAAAAGAGGGATTACAAAGATATGCAAAATATAGAAATCTTTGAAGTTGGATATTGTGTTCATCCTGAATTTATGGTTTTAAAAGGTGGAAGTTTTAAAACTATAAAATTTCCAGCGATGGTTGCTTTAATAGAACATCAAAAAGGAAATCTTTTATTTGATACGGGATATTCTGAACACTTTTTTGAAGTTACAAAAAAATTTCCTGAAAAACTATATGCTTTAACTACACCTGTTTATTTAGATAAACCTTTGATAGGACGAATTTCTAAAAAGATAGATTATATATTTATTTCTCATTTTCATGCTGACCATATAGCAGGAATTAAAGATTTTCCACAAGCTTTGATATTTTGTTCAAAAGAGGCATATTTATTGGCAATTAATGAAAATCTTTCAAGATTTAAAAAAACAAAAAAAGGTGTTTTACCAGCTCTTTTAGGAGAAGATTTTGAAAAACGAGTTACTTTTATAGAGGATTTAAAAGAGGTAGATTTACCAGATATTTTAAAACCATTCAAAAAAGGATATTTGCTTTTTGATGATATTTATATAATAAAACTTGATGGTCATGCAAAGGGTCAATATGGGATGTTTTATGATAACTATTTTTTTATCTCTGATGCGGTTTGGGATATGAAAACAATCACTTTAAACAAAAGACCAAATATTTTGACTGCTTTTATTATGGAAGATTGGAAAGTTTATAATCAAACCATAGATAAACTTCAAGAGTTACATAAAAACTCTGCTTTTATAAAAATTATTCCAACCCATTGTTCTACTACATTAAAACAATATATAAAAGATTAATATGTTTAAAAAATTAAAAATAATAAAACAGTATTTAAAAACTAAAGATTTTTACGATAAAAAAGAGTTGGAAATTCATCAAAAAAAATCTCTTTTAAAACTATTTAAAAACCTAAATAGCAACTTTTATCCAAACTCTTTGGAGTTAAAAAACTATCCAATAATAAATAAAAAAATATTTATGGATAATTTTAATGATATAAATAGTTTACAAATCACCCAAGAAGAGGCTTTTGAAATAGCTTTAGATGCTGAAAAAAGTAGAGATTTTTCTTCAAAACTAAAAAATATTACAGTTGGTTTATCTTCTGGAACAACGGGGAATAGGGGCATTTTTTTGGTTAGTGAAGATGAAAGTGCTTTATGGGCTGGATATATTTTAAAAAGAATGCTTCCAACACCACTTTTACAAAAACATAAAATTGCTTTTTTTCTAAGATCAAATAGTAATTTATATGAGAGTGTAAATAGCTCTTTAATCTCTTTTTCTTTTTATGATTTGATAATTCCCCTTGAAAATCATATAAAAAAATTAAATGATACAAAACCAACTATTTTAATAGCTCCTGCACAAGTTTTAAAACTACTTGCTTTAAATAAGGATTTAAATATCAATCCTATTAAAATAATCTCAGTTGCAGAGGTTTTAGAAGAAGATGATAAACAAATAATTGAAAAAAGATTCTCTTTAAAAGTTCATCAGGTTTATCAATGTACGGAAGGTTTTCTTGCTCACACTTGTAAAGAGGGAAATTTACATCTAAATGAAGATATAGTTTATATAGAAAAAGATTGGATAGATCAAAAAAGTGGAAGATTCTCTCCAATAATTACAGACTTTAATAGAAAATCTCAACCAATAATCAGATATAAACTTGATGATATTTTAATACTTGAAAAAGAGAGTTGTCCTTGTGGTTGCGTTTTTAGTAGAATCAAAAAAATAGAGGGTCGTTGTGATGATATATTTAAGATGAAAACTTTGGAAAATCAAGACTATTTATTGTTTCCTGATTTTGTAAGAAATGCAATAATTTCATCAAATAGCTCTTTAGAAGAGTATTTAGTAATAAAAGAAAAAGATGAGTTAAATATATATCTAAAACCAAAAGAAACAAAAGATGAAATAGATAAAGTATTATTAAATCTATACAAAATACATAATTTAAAACCTTTAAAACACAACTATTTTGAATACACGACCCAAAAATTAGATAAAAAAAGAAGAAGAGTTCAAGAAATATGAAAATTTTAATAACATGTCCACGAGCTCCTATTAGTATAGAGTGGATAAAAATAGCAAAACAATCAGTTTGTGAAGTTATATTGGTTGATTCTTTGGATTATCCAATTAGTATATTTTATGATAGAAAAATTCCTTATGTAAAAGTTGCTTCTCCTAGACTTGATTTTAAGGCTTATAAAAAAGAGATGGAAAAACTATTTTTAGAGGTTGATATTGTAATACCAAATTGTGAAGATATTTTCTTTTTATCAAAAATCAAAGATGAAACAAATTCAAAAGCTCTATTTTTTATGCCACCAAATGAACTACTTTTTGAGTTGCATAATAAATCTGTTTTTCATAAATATCTTAATTCTCATATCAAAATCCCAAAAACAAAAGTTGTTACAAAAAAAGAGGAGATACAAGAGGATTTAAACACTATTTTAAAACCAGTTTTTTCAAGATTTGGAAGAAGTGTAATAAGAGGTGTTACAAAAAAAAAAATTAAAGATATTGATATTAGTGAAGATTATCCTTGGGTACAACAAGAGTATATAAATGGAACGGCTTTATGTAACTATGCAATTTGCCAAAATGGAGTTGTAATTTCCCATGTGATATATAAACCAAAATATCTTTTAAATCAAGCTGCATCTACTTATTTTGAGTATTATGAAGAAAAAAGATTGAATGATTTTATAAAAGAGTTTGCCAAAGATACAAATTATACAGGGCAAGTTGCTTTTGATTTTATAGATGATGGAAAAGATATTTATATTTTAGAGTGTAATCCAAGGGCAACAAGTGGTTTACATCTTATTTCAACAGCTATTAAAATAGATAAAAATAGAGATTTTAAACAAGTTGATGAAATACCTAAAGTTTCGTATAGAGTAGGGTTTAGTCTATTTATTTTATTTGGTATTCAAGCTTTATTAAAAGGGGAGTTTAAAACCCTTTTAAATGACCACAAAAAGGCAAAAGATGTTTTAATTGGACTTCCTTTTTATGCTCAATTTATCTCTTTTTATGAGATGATTAAAAGAACTTTTATACATAAAAAACCTCTAACAAATGCAAGTACTTTTGATATTGAGTATGATGGGGAAAATAAATAGTGCAAAATCTATCATCAAAACTGTTTGAGATTTTTAGTAATGTAGATTCTGCAAGAGATTTAATTGCAAATGTTGATACTAGAATCGTAAAATATTGTGTTGATAATCAAGAAGTTATTTCAACAATTGTAGATGAAATAAAACCAAACTGTTATGTTGTATCTGCAAATAGTATGTTAATAGAATATTCAAAGGATGAATTGATAAAATTGGATTCAAAGATAGTGCGAACTATCTCCTATATCTTGATAAAATTATTTGAAAATATTTTAAAAATGGCCAAGATAGATAAACTTCAAACTCTAAATAATTATATGTTATCCACAAACTTTTTTTCAAATGACTTTGAAAATATAGATTTAAAAAAGTTAAGAGAGAAAGCTTTAAAGGATTATTCACAACATACTTTATTAATAAGAAGTGTAAATAAAATTCAAAATTCAAAACTTTTTGAAGAGCTGAAAAAAGATGATTGGATAGCTTTGGTTTCAAGGCAAGTTTATATTTTTGATGATTTTAAAAGATGTCAAAAACATCAAAATTATAAATGGGATAAAAAACTTTTAAGTGATAAAAGATATGAATTTAAAGAGTTAAATTTAGATGATTTTTCTCTTTTTGAAAAAGCTGAAGAATTATATAATG
>JAQUIV010000049.1 GCA_028681275.1 Aliarcobacter sp. | reverse complement strand
AAGCTACTTTTGTAGCACTTAAAAGTCCATCTTCATGGAAACCATATCTCCAATAAGCTCCTGCAAAATATGTGTTATTAACTCCACAAATTTCATCTTTTCTTTTTTGCATATTTATAGCAATTGAGTTAAATTGCGGATGTTCGTAAGAGATTTTTTCAATCACATTATTTATACTTTGCGTTTCATTTAAAGATACAAAATAATCTTTTTTTGTTTTTAGATTTTGTAAAGTATTTATCCAATAACTTAAAGTCACAACTTTGTTTTTTGAATTTGTACTTGTGTAATTCCACGCAGCATACATTTTTTTGTTTGGGTATAAAATATTATTATCATTGTGTAAAACAGCGCTATTTTCTTTATATTTAAAAGCACTTAAAATCTCAACTTCTTTTGGTGTTGGATTTTCTAAAATTTCTAAAGCTTGTGGAGCGTGCATAGCAAGGATTACTTTGTCATAAAAAGTTTTAGTTCCATTTTCATGGATTAGAAAAATGCCATTTTCTTCTCTTCTTACTTTTATAACATCAGAGTTTAAAAAGATTTTTCCAGAGATTTTCTCTTTTATTTTATTTACATAATTTATACTTCCATTTGATACAGTTAGCCATTGATGGTGACTTGAAACACCTAGAAGTCCATGATTTTTGAAAAATGTTAAAAATGTTCTTGCTGGAAATAAGTTCATTTCATCACTTGGAGTTGACCAAATAGCAGCTCCCATTGGAAGTAAATATCTCTCTTTAAAAGCATTTGAATAATTTTTTATATATTCACCCAAAGTTTTGTCTAAATCAGCACGGTTTTTTTCTAAATCTTCATTTGCTTTTTTATTAAAATCTAAAATATCTTTAATCATTTTGTAGTGAGTTAGAGAAAAAAGATTTCTTTTTTGAGCAAACATTCCTTTTAATGAAGAACCGTTATAAGCTCTATTTTTATCCCTATCCCAAAAAGCAAAACTCATATCAGAATTTTCTATTTTCACATTTAGTTGTTCAAATAATTTTGTCAAAAGTGGATAAGTAGGGTGATTAAAAACTAAAAAACCAGTATCAACTCCAAAAGTTTTATCTTCATCATTTATTATGGTAGTTCTAGCATGACCGCCTAAACGATGATCTTTTTCATATAAATCAACTTCATGTTTTTTGCTTAAAATATAAGCACTTCCTAGTCCACTAATTCCAGCTCCTAAAACTGCTATTTTCATTTATATCTTCCTTTTGGGTCAAGTTTTGTAAAAACTAATTTTGAAATATCCATTCTATTTTTTAAATCTTTTAATATTTTTTCTAACTCATTTTTATCTATATTTGGGCTTCTGCTCATAATCCAAAGATTTGAATAATCATCATTTGAAACAACTGCTGTTTCATAATTATTCAAATATTCGATTTTGTATGAACTTGTAAAAACTAAAAAATATCTCATAAAAAGTTCATTGTTTTCTAGTTTTGCAAAACCGTTATATTCTATTAATTTTCCGTCTAATTCATTTTCAAAACATCTGTTATAAACCTCATAAGTGTTATCAACTTGAAGTTTATACTCTACACTTGAAGCCACACAAGATGTTTGAAAACTATTTTCAACTCTTGCTATTTCGTACCAAAGTCCAGAGAATTTTTTTACATCAACAGAGGTATTTGCAAATGCTGGTAATAAAGATAAAAATATTGTTAAAAATAATTGCTTCACAAATACCTCCTTTTACTTAAACATGATAATTTATTATAAAAAAAGGAAGTTTTGTATGCTTAATTTGTCTCTTTATATTTTAATAACAAAATAATAGAGGATAGTTTGAAAACTATTGGCAGAATTGAATATAAAACTATTATTGCAACAATTGAAGTTTGATTTATATTTGTAGTATCAAAGTTTGTAAATTCTAAAGTTATAAAAGAAATTGCAACTGCCAATGATAAAGAGAGTTTTGTAATCATCGCCCAAAATCCAAATAAAACTCCAGTTAAATCTTCATCTTTTTCTTTTATTTGTTTTGTTACATCAGCTTGAATAGAAGAGGGCAATGCCATATCAGCTCCCAAACACATTCCAGTTATCACACAAATAATGACAAAATATAAAAAATCAAATTCATTTAAAAAAGGCACAAATACAAATGCACTAATAGCAATAATTATTGACAAAATCCAAGTGGATTTTTTTGAGATTTTATTTGAAAGTTTAATCCAAATAGGAAAAGTAATAATCGCACTTAAAAAGTAGATTATCAAAAAAAGACCTGTTTTATCTTCTAAATTTAAAACATATTTAACAAAAAACAAAAATAGAGTCGCAGGAAGTGCATTTGCTAGATTATTTAATAAAAAAGCAAAAAATAGTTTTTTGTGATGTGGAAAGTTTTTAAAAAAGTTTTTTAAAGAAAGAAAAAAATCTTTGTGAATAATGTTTTCATTTTTTATTTCTAAATGTTTTAGTTTAAAATAAAAAATCAAAACAAAAATAGGAGAAATAATCAAAATCGTATAAAGTAAAAGTTCCAAACTCTTTTTTGAATCACTAGAAACTAAAAAAATATATGGCATAAGTAAAGCAATTAAAACTCCAATTATTATAAATATTTCCCTTGAAAAAGCGAGTTTTGTATTGTCTTTTTCATTTTTACTTAATATTGCATTTAGACTTAAATATGGAATCAAAACAAAACTGTATGAAATATAAGTAATTATTGAAAAGAAAAATAACCAAAGAAAACTATGAAAAATTGGTTCTATTAGAAAAAAAAGACCAAACAAAAGAAAAAAAGATGAAATAAAAATTATATTAAATTTTGAGCTATAAATATCGCAAAAACGACCAATAAATGGGTCAGCAATCATGTCAATTAATCGAGCAATTAATAAAACAAAACCAACAACTCCAATACTTAAACCAATATGCTCAACATAAAAAGAGGGTAAATAAATATACAAAGGAAAACCCAAAAAAGCAATGGGAATTCCCAATATTCCATAAAGGAAAATCTCTTTGCTTTTTAGGGGATTATTATTCATTAAATCAAACCATTATATTTCACAATAATTGTTGCTTTAATCATTTTAAAAACTTTTTGCATATAGAAAAACTCCATTTATAAGGCAACAAACTAATTAACCGTAAAAATTTTGATAAAACAAAAGGAAAGGAAATCTCAAATTTATAGGGTTTGTTTAGTTCATCAAATATTTTTTTTGCTGCATAATTAACTTCCATTAATTGTGGCATTTCAAAATCATTTTTAGCTGTAAGTCTTGTTTTCACAAAACCATGATTTATCACTTGAACATAAATATTTTTTCTTTGTAATTCAGGTTGAATCGCTTGGGCAAAATTTACTAAAGCTGCTTTTGAAGCACTGTAAGCTCCACCATAAGGTAAACCAAAATAACTCGATAAACTTGCATTTAAAACAATAGTTGACTTATGTTTTTGTTTTTCTAAGGACGCAATTAGAGGTTTTAAAACTCTTATAGCACCTAAATAATTTATATTTATCATGGATTCAAAGTTTGAAATATCCCATTGCTCGTAAGTCATTGATTCATAAACTCCAGCATTGAAAAAACAAATATCTAAACCATTAAAAATATTAAATGCTTTAGTAACGCTTTTTATAACATTTTCATTATCTAAAACATCAATATTTAAAAGTTCCAGATTATTTGTGTAAGTAGATTTTAGTTTTAATAGTTCACTTGAATTTTCTATATTCCTTGAACTTGCTATTACTTGACAATTATTTTGTAACCACAACTTAACTAACTCTAAACCAATTCCACTACTAGCACCAATAATCCAAACTTTTTTTTCCACAATAAACAACCTTTGTTCATATAAGCTAGCAAATACTAACTTGAGAAAATTATATGGCAATAAAAAGTTTTTTTGTATCTGTTATATGTAGTTTGATGTAAATAATTTAAGATATAAAATGTTAGAATCTAATATATGATAAAATAGTAATAATAAAGGTAAATGATGAATAATCTCGCAGAAATCGAAAAGTGGCTTAAAGAGCATGCTATAAATAATTATATGATTTCAGAAGATTTTTACGTAACAGTTCAAGGTAATGTAAATTTAAATCAAAAATTAAGCGTAAAAAAATTACCAGTTAAATTTAAAACAGTAGATGGATTTTTTGATATTAGTAATAATGGATTAATTTCCCTTGAGGGTTGTCCAAAAATTGTAACAGGTGGATTCTATTGTTCAAAAAATAATTTAGCTTCACTATTCGAAGGACCAACAGATGTTGGGGATTTTGATTGTTCTTTTAATCAACTAAAAAATTTATCTTATGCACCAAAAGAGGTTAAAGGGAACTTTGACTGCTCAAACAATCAAATCAATTCAATAAAAGGAATGCCAAGAACCATTAAAGGTTTTTTCAAATGTTCTAATAATAAATTAGTTACATTAAAAGGTGGTCCAAAATATGTTGAAACAATTTTTGATTGTTCTGAAAATATAATTGAAAGATTAATCGGTGGACCTGTTTCTGTTGGGCATGATTATATTTGTTCTAAAAATAATTTAACAGATTTAGATGGTGTTGCAGATGAAATTGGTTGGGATTTAATTACTGATATTAGATTAAATCATGTTTCTAGCACTCCTAATGAAGAGGAAAAAACATGGAGATATAAAGGTAGTGAAGTAATTTCGCATATCTATAAACCAATAGTTGCCCTTACAAATGTTGATGATATTAGCCGATGGCTTAGAAAACATGAAATAAAAAACTTTACTATTTTAAAAGACAACTCTGTTAATGTTCATGGAGATGTAAGATTAGCAGACAAATTAGCAAACCTATTAAAATTACCTTTAAACTTTAATGTAATAGAAGGTGATTTTGATATTGGAGATAATGAATTAACATCACTTGATGGAAGTCCTAAAAAAGTTACTGGAAGTTTTATGGCTCATAAAAATGAATTAACTTCTTTAAAAGGAGGACCAAAAGAAGTTGGTGGAAGTTTTGTGATTTTACATAACAATATCACATCATTAGAGTTCTCTCCATCTTTAGTAAAAGAGGATTTTATCTGCTCTCATAATCCTTTAAAAGAGTTAGATGGTATAAATACTGTACTTGGATATATTTTTACAGGTGTTCATGTTCCAAATATTAAATGTCAAAAATATATTTATAAAGGAATTACAACATATAAATATCCAGCTGATTTAGTTATGAAATATTTAGAAAAACAATATATTTCTTTAACTGATGAAGAAAAAGCTTTTGAAGAGACGAGAAAAAATCTTGAAAATGTTATTTCAAAAATGCTTGAACAATCAACATTATCGCAAGAGATGATAAATGATAATCTTATTAAAAACTTAACAAAATATCGTTTAGATGAGTTAAAAGAGAGAGTTTTATTAATTAAATATCCTCCTGAAGATGATACAAGAATGAAACATCTATCAGAAGATGAGATTATGCGACTTGCGTTTGAAAAAGAGATTTAGCATTTAAATTAAGTCTTAAATAGATTTTTTTGGTTATAATCGCGATAAATAAATGAAAATAAAATATATGGAGAGAATTATAATATGGTTCAAACTGTCAATCTAAAAAAAGCTTTTGGTCCAAGAGTTTTATTTCAAGATATAAATTTAAAATTAGATGCTGGAAAAAGATATGGTTTAATTGGTGCAAATGGTGCTGGAAAAACTACATTTTTAAAAATTTTATCGGGTCAAGAAGAAGCAACTGAAGGTGAAGTACAAGTTCAAAATGGTAAAAAAGTAGGAACTTTATCTCAAAATCAATTTGCCTATGAAAATAACACTATTTTTGATGCTGTTCTTTTAGGAAACAAAAGATTACACGATGCTGTAAAAGAGAAAGAAGAACTTTACATGAGTCCTGAGTTTACTGATGAAGTAAACAATAGATTAGCAGAACTTGAAATTATTTGTTGTGAAGAAGATCCAACTTATGAATATGATGTAAAAATTACAAGAATTTTAGAAGATTTAGGATTCCCAGCAGCTTCTCATCAAGATTTAATGAGTACATTAACAGGTGGAAATAAATTCAAAGTTTTATTAGCACAAGTTTTATATCCAAAACCTGATGTACTGTTTTTAGATGAGCCTACAAATAACCTTGATATTGCAACAATTGGTTGGTTAGAAAACCAATTACAACACCATGATGGAACAATGGTTGTAATTTCTCACGATAGACACTTTTTAAATGCTGTTTGTACACATATTTTAGATGTTGACTTTAAACAAATTAGAGAGTTCACAGGAACTTACGATGATTGGTATATTGCTTCAACTTTAATTGCAAAACAAAATGAAAAAGATGTTAATAAAAAACTAAAAGAAAAAGATGAACTTGAAAAATTCATCGCTAGATTTAGTGCAAATGCTTCAAAAGCAAAACAAGCAACTTCAAGACAAAAACAACTTGATAAACTTGATGTTGGTGCAATTCAAGTATCAAGTAGAAGAGATCCATCAATTATCTTTAAACAAAAAAGAGAAGTTGGTAAAGAGCTTTTAACTGTTAAAAATGTTTGTAAAGCTTATGATGGAAATGTTGTTTTAGATAACATTAATTTCACAGTTGAAAAAGGTGATAAAATTGCTTTAATTGGTACAAATGGAATTGGTAAAACAACACTTTGTGAAATTTTAGAAGGTAATTTACAAGCAGATAGTGGAGAAGTTTTATGGGGTGCAACTATTCAAAACTCATATTTCCCACAAAATGCAACTGATATAATTGAAGGTGATATTACACTTTATGATTGGTTAAGAAACTGTGATAGAGATGCTGATATTTCAGAAATTAGAAATTGTCTTGGAAGAATGTTATTTAACGGTCAAGAACAAGAGAAAAAAGTAAACTCTTGTTCAGGGGGAGAAAAACATAGAATGATGCTTTCTAAAATCATGTTAGAACAAGGAAATTTCCTTGTTTTAGATGAACCAACAAATCACCTTGACCTTGAAGCAATTATTGCACTTGGTGAGGGATTATTAGAATATCAAGGTTCTGTTATTTGTGTTTCTCACGATAGGGAATTATTAGATGCATTCGCAAATAGAATTATTGAAATCCAACCAGGTGGAACAATAGTTGACTTTAAAGGAAGTTATGAAGAGTATATTGAGTCTAAAGAGGCTTAATATATTTTTTAAGTAAGAAATAAAAAAAGGGGAAGATTTTAAAATCTTCCCCTTTTTTTGTGGCTAAAAAGAATTATTTAGAGTGTCTTGAAGACATTCTCATCTCTCTTCTTTGGATAGCATCGTTATATCTTCTTTTGTCATCTTCAGTAACTAAATCTAATTTTGGAACTGGAGCTGGTTTACCATGTTCATCAACAGCAATCATAGTAAAATAACAAACGTTTGTATTTTTGATTGTATGGTCTTTAATATCTTCAGAAATTACTTTGATACCAATTTCCATAGATGTTCTTCCTGTATAATTTACAGAGGCATGAAAAGTAACAAGTGAACCGATTTTAATAGGATCTTTAAATAAAACCATGTCAACTGATAATGTTACTGCGTACATACCTGTATATCTTGCTGCACAAGCATATGCAACATGATCTAACATTTTTAAAATCTCACCACCGTGAACATTTTTTCCAGAGAAGTTTGCTTTGTCTGGAGTCATTAACATAGTCATTGTAAGAGATTTTTCTCTTTTTATTTCTTCACTCATTTTTTTACCTTATACTTATTGAAATATGTTTTATTATAAAACAAAAAAGTAGTAAGAGCGTAGCAATTTATTAAAATAAAGGTTTAGTTTATGAAAATATAGAAAAAAGTAACATTTTTACGAATCAGAATTTTCTTTAAGTAATTGAAAATATTCATCTCTACTTATTTCATAAGCTCCTAAACTTGCCAAATGGTCATTATAAACTTGACAATCTATAAGTTTTATTCCATTTTGTTTAGCTTGTTGGCAAAGGTGATAAAAAGCCACCTTTGAAGCATCGGTAACTTTTGCAAACATACTTTCACCACAAAAAATATCACCGATTAAAAGCCCATAAAGTCCACCAACTAACTCTTCATTTAAATAACACTCGATACTAAAAGCAATATCTAAATGATGAAGATTTGTATAAGCTTGAATAAACTCTTCACTTATCCAAGTGCTGTCTTCATGTTTTCTTTTTATATCTGAACAAGCTCTTATAACAGCTTCAAAATTTTCATTTGATTTTATTACAAAACCTTTGTTTAAAATAGATTTTTTTAGGCTTTTAGAAACTTTCATTTCATCTGGTTTTAAAACCATTCTTTTATTTGGACTAAACCAATGAATATAATTGTATTCATCAATATACCAAGGAAAAATTCCATTTTCATAGGCATTTAACAATCTTTGAGGATGAAAATTACCACCAACAGCAACTAAATCATCATTCATCATCTCTAAAGTTGGGAAATCAAAGTTGTCTTCATCTAATAAATAGATTTTATTTTTTTTATCAAGTAGTTTCATATTTGTATTTTATTGAAAAAAATGTTAATATCCGAGCAATTTAAAAGAAAAAGTTAGGAATTTATGGGAAATAGTTATAAAAGAATTGATGCGCACTTATCAAGTTTAGGATATTGCACAAGAAGTGAAGCTAAAAAATTTTTACGAATTTATGAACTTTGTGTAAAAGATACGAGAGTTTTTGACCCATCAATAAAAGCTTATCACAATGATATAACAGTTAATAATGAAGCACTTGACCCTGAAACAATTACAATATTATTAAATAAACCCTCTGGATTTATTTGTTCTCACAATGATGCTGGAAGTTTGATTTATGCTTTAATTCCTCAAAGATGGAATAGAAGAAATCCAAAAATATCAACTATTGGAAGACTTGATGTTGATACAACGGGAGCTATTATTTTAACCGATGATGGAGCTTTAAATCATAAATTATCAAGTCCAAAAAGTGATGTTTCAAAAGTTTATGAAGCAACTTTAGCAGTTCCACTTAAAGGTGATGAAAAAGAGATTTTTGCAAGTGGAGAGTTAATGTTAAATGGTGAGAAAAAACCATTACTTCCTGCAACTCTTGAAGTTTTAGGTGAAACTCATGTACGATTAGAAATTTGTGAGGGAAAATATCACCAAGTAAAAAGAATGTTTGCTGCTGTTGGAAATAGGGTATTAACACTTCATAGGGTTAGTTTTGGTGGATTTACAGTTGAAGATTTAAAAGAGGGAAGTTATAAGTTCATTGAACTTTAACACTCATCTTTTTTTGTGACACTTAAACCTTGTTTAGTCATTTCATCTATTTGTTTTTGGCTTAGAGTTAAATATCTTATTATTTTTCCATCCCAAACAATACAGGCAAATGTCTCTTTTTTGAATAGATTTTTAATTTTTTTTAACATTCTAAAAACCTATTTAAACTTCTCATATATTCTTTTTTCTAACTCTTCAACAGTTTCAATGGCATCTTTTTCATGGTTTGAAAAACCCCAATTTACAAGAACCGAATCAACTCCTGCATTTGTTGCTGCCATTATATCTTTGTGTGAATCTCCGATTAATTGAGCATTTTGATTTGAAACTTTGTGTATATCTAAAATCTTATTTACCATTTCAGGATGTGGTTTTGGATTTTTTACACTATCATAACCCAAAATAGTTTTAAAATGGTGTGCAAGACCAACATGATTTAACATTTTATGGGCATATTGTGAATTTGCATTAGTAGCCACTGCAAGTATAAAATCATCTTTTAAACTCTCAAGTAATTTTGCAATTCCATCATAAACTACTAAATCACTTAAACAGTGTTCATTATAGTATTCTTCAAAAAGTTTTGTTTGTTGTTGTGTAAACTCTTTTGTTCCATAAAAAAATTCAGCAGAATTTATAGATGGGTCATTTACTTTTTCTAAAATGTAGTTTTTTTCTAATTTTTCAAAACCTAGATTAACTCTTACATAATTTATTGTATTTGTTATAGCAAAACCGCTATCTATAAGTGTTCCGTCCATATCAAACATTATTAGACGCATTAATATTAATCCTTATTTATTATATTCCGCGGTATTATATTCTTTAAATTCTAAAGTAAGATTAAAAAAATTGAAAAAAAGTAATTAAAGAGGATAGATTTTATCTTAATTTAATAATTGAATTGATAGAATTTCACATATAGGATATTTATATTAAATCCTCCTACTACTAAATACATTTATTTGGTATCCTATAACACTAAAATAGATTTGAACAACGGCTTCGTAAATTCCCGTACGAAGCCTTTTTTTTCCCATAAATAAACTGAATTTTATCTACAAGTGAATATAATACCGCTTCTATTTTGGAGTTTCAATGAAAAAAATCTTACCCTTTCTTACACTTATCATAATAATTGCAATAATAATTATAATATTTTTATCAATGTCAAATTCAAAACAAATGGTTGTTTTAAAAGAGGGAAATAACTCTCAAACTCCACTTGAAATAATTCTTGGTAAATATCAAGATAGTGATTGTGGAATGACTATTGATAAAATGGATTTTGTTTCTCAAGTTGTGGCAAACGATGGAAAAACATGGTTTTTCCATGACCATGGAGGAATGGCAAACTGGTTAAAAGATAAACCATTTAAAGATAATGCAAAAATTTGGGTTATGTCAATGGATACAAAAAAATATATTGATGGACGAAGTGCATGGTATTCAAGAACTGACCTTACACCAATGGGATATGGATTTGGAGCTTATGAAAATAAAAAAGATGGTTTTATAAGTTTTGAAGAGATGGGTTTAAAAGTTTTAAGAAATGAGAGTCTTAGAAATCCATATATTAAAAAAGAGTTGTTAGGAAATAATGGAAGCAATTAGTATCATAACAATTATTTCTATCGCATTTTTAGGCTCTTTTGGACATTGTGTCGGAATGTGTGGTGGAATTGTAATAGCTTATTCAAGTACAAAAATAAAAAGCCATTGGACAAAACAAGTTCAAGCATTTGCACACTTACTTTATTCATTTGGAAGAATTACAACTTATATGATACTTGGAGCATTATTTGGTCTTGTTGGTGGAGTTGTAACTTTTGATAATATGACAAGTGGAATATTTTTATTAATAACTGGTTTTATGATGGTTTTAGTTGGGCTTTCACTTCTTGGAAAAATTAAATTTTTAACAATTTTAGAACATACTTGTTCAAAATCACCACTTTATCAAAGTACATTTAAAGCACTTTTAGGTTCACAATCACTATTTAGTTTTTATTTACTTGGAATGTTAAATGGTCTTTTACCTTGTGGTTTTGTTTATGTTTTTGCAATTACAGCTGCAAGTACGGGAAGTGTATTTTGGGGAGCTTTTGTAATGCTAATTTTTGGTTTGAGTACACTTCCAGCACTTTTTTCTTTAGGATTTTTTGTAGGATTGTTTAAACAATCAAATCTTAGAGATTTATTTATAAAAATAGCTTCTTTTTTAGTAATAGCATTTGGATTTTACATAGGATATTTAGGTTATGAATATTTGGTAGACCCAACAAAATCAATTTTAAATTGTCATATTTAAGATGAAAATTAAATTTTATAAAGGAGGAAATAATGATTAGTAAAACACGAAAATACTTTAGTTTTTTTGGGATTTTAGCAGCAACTGTTAACAGAAAACTGCAATCTTTTAACTGTATGATACACGCTATTTTATCAAATACAATGCCAAAAATCACTAAGTTATTGCTATTAAAGCAATTAAAACCAAGCAAATTATATTCAACAAACAACATATAAAACATAAAAATTAGGAAAAATTAATAATGCAAAAAAAAATATCTACAAGCTTAGTTGCAAGCTTTCTTCTAGCAACAACAAACCTTTATTCAGCCCAAAGTTTAGAAACTATTACAGTTAC
>JAQUIV010000149.1 GCA_028681275.1 Aliarcobacter sp. | reverse complement strand
TTGAAATAATTTTATCTGCAAAAATTGGATTATAAGAAGCAAACTCTTTTTCAAAATCTATATCAATTTTTTTCTCACCTGGAATTGTCCAAAGTGGTAAAATAATAAGTTCATCACATCTTCTAAAACACTTTTTAAATCCTTCAAGATTATCGCTTGTTCTTGAATATTTGTGTGGTTGCCAAAGAACAATTCTTTTATTTAGATTTGTAAGATTATCATACAACTCAATAGATTTCATTGTTGCTTCAATTTCTGTTGGATGATGAGCATAATCATCAATTACTACAAAATTTTCATTTGCTTGAACAATATCAAATCTTTTTTTAATCCCTTTGTAGTTTAAAAGATTTTTTCTAATAGTTTCAACATCAAGTTCATTAAGTGCAGCTAATATTGCCAACGAAGCATTTGAAGCCATGTGAAAACCAAATCCCCAAACTTCAAATGTACCTAAATCTTTTAAATCAAACTTTGTACAAGGTTCTCCATTTTTTAGAGTATAACAAAGATTTTTAATATCTTTTGATGGATAAAAATAAACAGCATCTTCAATTTTTAGTTTTGCAATATCTTTATCTTCTGCATTTACAACTCTCTTTTTTGCAAGGCTTAAAAATCTCTCGTATGAACCATAAAACTTCTCATAATCATAATGATAATATTCCATATGTTCAGGTTCAGCATTTGTAACTATTGCACAATAAGGATTTGAAAGTAAAAATGAAGCATCTGATTCATCTGCTTCAAAGGCAATTAGATCATTTACATATCTAAAATTTGAACCAAAATCTTTTGAAATTGCTCCAATTAATGCGCTACTTTGTAAAATTGAAGCTAACATTGCAGTTGTTGTAGATTTTCCATGAGCACCAGCTACACAATAGTTTTTCTTATCACCTAAAATAATAGGTAATGCTTCTTTTCTTGAAAGAGTTCTTATTTGTTTTAATCTTGCTTCTATTAACTCTGGATTTTCATCTGTAACAGCTGCTGAATAAATAACTAAGTCAAAATCATCTTGCATATTTGAAGCACTTTGAGGACAAGAAACTTTGATTCCTTCATCTTCTAAAGCTTTTGTGATTAAAGAACTTTTCATATCAGAACCACTAACTTCATGGCCATCAAAATTTAAAAATCTAGCTAAGGCAGAAAGTCCAATTCCACCAATTCCTATAAAATGTACTTTCAATTAATTTCCTAATAAATGTTTTAAATTTTTATATTCAGTTGCTAAAATATCTTTGTTTTCATTTAAAAATTCTTGATTATCAAATCTAAAATTCATAATAAAATATCCATATTTTTCATCACCAACATCTGCTTCTAAATCAACTCTTGTATCATAAAAATCATCTAATTGAATTTTTGAAGCTAAAAATATAATCAAAATATTTAGAGCTTTTTCTAAAACTTCATCTTCAACTATATTTGCTAAAACAAAAATCAACTCTTTTGCTCCATCAAAATTATCATAAGACCATTTTTCGATTGCATGTTCATATAAAGCTCTTACATAAAGTAAATTATCACCCTCAAGATTTAATTTCTCGTGTTTTTCTAATATTTTTTGTACATTTGCAAATGATGTTTTTAAAATTTGTTCATATAGTTTATTAACATTTTCTTCATCTAAATCTAAAACTAACATAGAATCTAATGTTTCATACATCAAACCTATATCTTCAGCTTTCATAGAATTAACTCTTGCTTCTTCTAAATACTTTAGAAAATCTGGGTTTGTTCTTGCTTGAAATAACGCTTCTTTATCCATTTATAAAATCCTTTAATCTTGTAAGAACTTCTCTTGTTTTCTCTTCATTTTCAACAAGTGCAATTCTAATATAACCTTTTCCTAAACCATTTCTTCCTAAAAAACTTCCTGGTAATACTTTGATATTTTTTTCTTTATATAAGTTTTTTGTAAATTCAATTTCATCTTCTACTTCCAACCAAATATAAAAAGTTGCTTCTGGAATTGGTGTTCCTAAAATCTCATTTGCAATTTCAAAATTCTTTTTATAAATTTTTCTAAATTCTGCAACATGATTTTGGTCATTCCAAGCAACAGCCGCTGCTTCTTGAAGAGGAACTGGACTTGCACATCCAACATAAGTTCTATATTGTAAATAGTTTTTTAAAATCTGTGCATCACCGGCAATAAATCCACTTCTTAAACCTGGCGCTGAACTTCTTTTTGAAATAGAGTTCATAACTAAAACATTTTTAAAATCTTTATTTCCCACAAAAATTGAAGCTTCTAAAAGTGAAGCTGGTTTTCTGTTTTCATCAAAATAGATTTCAGAATAACATTCATCATTTACAAGTATAAAATCAAATTCTAAAGCTTTTTTAACCCAAAGACCAAGCTCTTCAACTCCCATTGAAGCTGATGTTGGATTATTTGGAAAATTTAAAATTACCAAATCACATCTTTTTAGCTCTTCATCACTAAGTGTTGCTTTAAAGTTATTCTCTTTTGTAAGGTCAATATGAATAACCTCCGCTCTTGAAGCAATTGCAGCACCTTCATAAATTTGATAAAAAGGATTTGTAAATGCCATAACTGGATTTTTTTTGTCAAATAAAGCAAATTGAGGAAAGTTAAATAAAACCTCTCTTGTTCCAAATGTTGGAACAACTTGGTTCATTTCTAAAGTTACATTAAATCTTGTTTTTACAAAATTTATCATTGATTCTCTTAAAAATGGCTCACCAATAGTTGAGGGATATTTTCTTAAACTTGAACTTGTCTCTTTTAACTTATCTTGTATAAAAGCTGGAGTTTCAAATTTTGGTTCACCAATAGTTAAAGCTGATAATTCATATTTTTCATTTGGAACTATTCCCGCTAATAATTCATTCAATTTTTCAAATGGGTATTTCTCAA
>JAQUIV010000148.1 GCA_028681275.1 Aliarcobacter sp. | reverse complement strand
CTTTTACAAACTTATGTTGAACAAGTTTTAGATATTCCTTTTGGTGAATATGCAAATGAAAAAATCTCTGTAAAAAATGTTGAAGAACAACTAAACAAAGACCATTATTCATTAATAAAACCAAAAGAGAGAATCTCTGAATATTTTGCTGTTAAACAACTACTTGAACAAAGAAATATTGAAGATTTAAAATCAAAAGGTACAGTTTTATGTTTTGTAGGACCTCCAGGTGTTGGTAAAACTTCACTTGCAAACTCTATTGCAAAAGCATTACAAAGACCTTTAATAAGAGTTGCTCTTGGTGGAATGGAAGATGTTAATGAATTAAGAGGTCATAGAAGAACTTATGTTGGAGCAATGCCAGGAAGACTTGTAAAAGGTCTAATTGATGCAAAAAAAATGAATCCAGTTATGGTTTTAGATGAGATTGATAAACTAGGAGCAAACAACAGAGGTGATCCAACTGCTGTTATGTTAGAGATTTTAGACCCTGAGCAAAACCATGAATTTAGAGATTTATATCTAAATTTCCCACTTGATTTATCTCAAGTTATTTTTGTATCAACAGCAAATGATGCTAGAAAAATTCCAGCACCATTAAGAGATAGAATGGAGTTTATAGAGATTTCATCTTATACTCCAAATGAAAAATATCATATTGCAAAAGATTATTTAATTCCTCAAGAACTTGAAAAACATGGTCTTAAAAAGAGTGAAGTTAATATAAACAAAGCAACTATTGAGATGATTATTGGAAAATATACAAGAGAAGCAGGGGTAAGAAATTTACGAAGAGTATTCTCTAAATTATTTAGAAAAGTTGTAAAACAGATTTTAAATGATGAAACAATAGAAAAAGTAACTATTGGAACAAAAGATTTAAAAGCATATTTAGATAATCCAATTTTTGAAATTGACCCAGCTGATAAGAAAAATTCAATTGGAATCGCAAATGGACTTGCTTGGACTTCTGTTGGTGGAGATGTACTTAAATCTGAGGCTATTAAGCTAAAAGGAAAAGGTACTTTATCTGTAACTGGAAATCTTGGTGAAGTTATGAAAGAGTCTTCAAGAATTTCATATTCAGTTGTAAAAGTTTTAATTGATAATGGAACTTTAAAAATTGATGACAAAATCATTCCAAAAACTCCACAAGAAGAGACAGATAAAATAAAAGTAGACCCAAGTGAAGTTTACAAAAGATTTGATATTCATTTACATATTCCAGAGGGTGCAACTCCAAAAGATGGACCAAGTGCTGGAATTACAATGGCTTTAACAATAGCTTCAGTTTTATCTGAAAGAGCTATTAAATCAGATGTTGCAATGACAGGTGAACTTACACTTTCAGGGAAAGTTTTACCTATTGGTGGACTAAAAGAGAAATTAATCGCAGCATATAAAGCAAAAATGAAAAAAGCTTTAATTCCTAGAAAAAATTTCGAGAGAGATTTAGATGAAATTCCTCAAGAAGTAAAAGATGCAATGGAAATAAAAGCTGTTGATGTAATAGAAGATGTATTAAAAGAGGCTTTAGTTTAAATTAATGAAAAATGGAGCTAGAGATAGTGTTTTAGTAAATAACTTTTTTACTCTAGCTTCCATTGTTCTTATTGCTGTAACTATAATTTTATATTCAAAATATATCGCAAATGACGGTTATGATGAAGTTACAAAAGAAGAAGTTATCCCCCTTTCTTGTGAAAAAGAGGTTTTCTCTGCTTCAAAAGTTTATAATCAAGAACTTCTAAATAAATCTATGAAAGCTCTAAATAAAGGTTTTTATAAATTAGAAGGAACTTACAAAAAATCCCAACAAAATCAATCTATTATTGAAGATTTTATCTCTTTGGATGAATTAAATAGTTATTATGTAAAAGCTATTGAAAAAAATCCCAAAGTTGATATAAATAAATATTTAACTATTAAATATGAAATAATTGAAAATGACAGGAAAGATACAAATAAAAAAGCAAGTAATTGCAAATTTTGTTCAGGAGCTGTTTTAACTTCATTTATGGCTGAAGATAAAGAGATTTTCAAATTTTATATAGATTTTATATTATATGATAAAAATGAAATAGCAAATAGAATAGATTGTACGATAAAGGTGTATGAAAATCATGTTAAAAAACTTTAGTAAAAAAGATTTTACAGCTACAAATATATTAATAATAATTACAGTTTTAGTTTATATTATTCAGATAAATATTCCTCAAGGAGGTTTATTATTAGGTTTAAATCTATATTTTATGGTATATGATTTTTGGTGGCAACCATTAAGTACAATGTTTGCCCATGGAGGAATTGCCCATCTTGGAATGAATATGTTTGTTTTATGGCAATTTGGAAATCTAATAGAGAGATTTAGAGGTGCTAAAGAGTTAGTAGCTTTATATTTAATTACAGGATTATTAACTTCTCTTTTATCTTTTGCATATATCTTTTATTTAGACCATAATGTAAATTTAGTAGGAGCTTCAGGGGCAATTTGTGCCTTACTTGGTTATGTGGCATATTATGATAAAGCTCAAAGAAATGGGATTATTACTTGGGTTTTACTGATTTCAGTTGCACCATTAATAATTGGACTTCCAATTGCTTGGTATGCCCACTTTATTGGTTTAGCTCTTGGATTTTTATATGCAATTATTAGAAGATAATTAGTTATTTACAAAATAAGTAACTATACTCATAATGAATAAAACTATAAACATTCCTACAAATATATTTTTTAGGGTTACTGTTGGATTTAAAATCCCACAATATGGGCATTGTCTTCTTTTTGCTTCAATTTCATTTTTGCAGTTTTTACAAGTTGCTATGGTTTATCCTTTTGAAATTTTTGAAATAGTAGCATATTAATGTTAAGATAAATCAATAAAAAAAGGATAAAAATGAAAGAGATACACAT
>JAQUIV010000048.1 GCA_028681275.1 Aliarcobacter sp. | reverse complement strand
ATTTAGTGTTATTTCGTCTTCAATAATCAAAATTCTCATAATATTCCTTAAATTTAAGTTAAATTTAAATTTGGACGGAATTGTATCATAAAAATTTCAAAATTTAAAGCCTTTTTAAGCTAAATTTCAAAATTTATAAAAATGTTATTATTAATGAAAAAATAAACCAAAAAAGTAGCCATTTTTAGTGGCTAAATTAACTCTTTATTAACTACAAAAAGATAAAATACGCAAAATATAAAATCCCAAGGAATATTATGAAAAAAATAGTGACAAGTTTAGTTGCATCTTTAGTTTTAGTTACAGCTTTAAATGCAGGTGATTATGGTTCAGTAGATGGTGATGAAATCACAAAACAAGACATTTTAGTAGTTTTACAAGATCCAAGAATTGATTTTGATAAATTACCAGATGCTGCAAAAAAACAAGTTATTGACCAAGTTGTTAATAGAAAATTAATTGCAAAAAATGCTATTAAAAATGGAATTGAAAAAGATCCTCAATATGTTGAAGCAATAAATGGGATTAAAGAAGATTTAGCTCTTCAAGTTTGGCAAAAAAATGAAGTAGATAAAATCAAATTTACAGACCAAGACAAAAAAGATTTTTTTGAAAAAAATAAAGAAAAATTCGTAATGCCAGAAATTTTAGAAGCAAGACATATTTTAGTAAAAACAGAAGTTGAAGCAAAAGCAATTATCAACGAACTTAATAAAGCTCCTAAAAAAGAAGATAAATTTATTGAGTTAGCAAAAGCTAAATCTGCTGATTCAACAGCTCAAAATGGTGGATATTTAGGAAAAGTTCCTGCGGATAAATTAGTTCCTGAATTTACAGCAGCTGCTAGAGCATTAGCAAAAAATACATATTCAGCAGCACCAGTAAAAAGTGAATTTGGTTATCATGTAATTTTCTTAAAAGATAAAACAGTTTCAAAAGCATTAACTTATGCAGAAGTTGAACCTAAAATTACACAAATTCTAATGGGAAATGCTTTTGGTAAAAAAGTAAAAGAATTAACTGACGAATTAAAAAAAGACGCTAAAATAATTATCAAATAAGGAAACATAATGGGTGTATTAGATGTTGTAAAACCAGGTGTTTTAACAGGAAGTGAAGCAAAAAAACTTTTTGCATATGCAAAAGAGAACAATTTTGCAATTCCTGCTGTTAATGTTGTTGGGACTGATTCAGTTAATGCTGTTTTAGAAGCAGCTTCAAAAGTTAATTCGCCAATTATTATTCAATTCTCAAATGGTGGAGCTGGTTTTTATGCTGGAAAAGGTTTAAAAACTAGTGATGCTGCTGTTTTAGGTGGAATTAGTGGAGCTAATCATGTTCACACTATGGCAAAAGCTTATGGAATTCCAGTTATTTTACATACTGACCATGCAGCTAAAAAACTTTTACCTTGGATTGATGGTTTATTAGAGGCAGGAATTGCTCATTTTGAGAAAACAGGAAGACCTTTATTTACTTCTCATATGCTTGATTTAAGTGAAGAGCCTTTAGAAGAAAATATCGAAATTTGTGTTGAATATTTTAAAAAAATGAATGCACTTGATATGATGTTAGAAATTGAACTTGGAATCACTGGTGGTGAAGAAGATGGTGTTGACAACTCTGATGTTGATAATGCTTTACTTTATACACAACCAGAAGAAGTTTGTTATGCTTATGAAAAATTAGGACAAGTAGGTGAGAATTTTACAATAGCTGCATCTTTTGGAAATGTTCATGGAGTTTATAAACCAGGAAATGTTGTATTAAGTCCAAAAATTTTAGATAATTCTCAAAAATATATCCAAAATAAATTAGGAACTAAAGCTCAACCTGTTGATTTTGTATTCCATGGTGGTTCAGGTTCACTTTTAAGCGAAATTAGAGAAGCTATCTCTTATGGTGTTATTAAAATGAATATTGATACAGATACTCAATGGGCAACTTGGGATGGTGTTAGAGCTTATGAAGCTAAATATCATGGATATTTACAAGGTCAAATCGGAAACCCAGAGGGTGAAGATAAACCTAATAAAAATTATTACGACCCAAGAAAATGGATTAGAGCTGGTCAAGAAACTATGATTGCTAGACTTGAAGTTGCATTTTCTGACCTTTGTGCAATAAATAAAAACTAATTTTAAATAAAAAGACCATTTGGTCTTTTTATTGTTTTTTTAATCTACTATAACCTATTTTAATTAGTTTTAATAAGGGTTCTCTATACGAAGAAAATACATATTTTTTTATTAAATACGCTAATAATCCTTTTATTTGAACAATTCCATATAAATCTCCAACCGCATATTTACCTCCTAAAGCTATTAAAATACCCTCAAGTTTTGGGTTACATTTTATTAATTTCTTATTGTTTATTAGATTTAAAATATTTTTTCCAGCAGTCATTCCTGTGATTCTTGCAATGGTTACATTTGGAGGCATAATTTCATTTTTATCATTTTGGATTTGAGCAATATCTCCAACGGCAAAAATATTTTCATACTCTTGAGTTTGTAAGTATTCATTTACAATAAATTGACCTCTACCATTTGTTTTTATATTTGATTCTTCATCGATTTTAGAAGCTTCAATTCCCCCTGTAAAAATTAAAAATGAGTAGTTGATTTTTGTTCCATTTGATAAATATGCAAAATCATTTTCACATTTTGTAAGTTTTGTATTTGTGATTACATTTATTCCCAGTGATTTTAATCTTGCATGTGACATACTAATTAGTTTTGGGCTTAATCCTGGCAAAATAGTAACTGAACTACTTATAATAGAGATTTTTAGATTATCACAAGAGAAGTTTCCCCTTTGGAAGATTTTTTTTGAGTTATATGCCATTTCAGCTGCTACTTCAACTCCTGATAATCCAGCTCCAACTACAACGATATGTGTTCCATCACATTTTTTTGCTTCATTTTGAACTTTTCTAAAAAGTTGATTTTCAAAACATTGTTTGAAATACATTGCCCATTGAAGTTTTTTTAAATCGTGGGCAATATTAAGTCCTTCAATAGATGGAGGAAAAAAAGTTCTAGTTCCTGCTGCTATTATTAAATAATCATATTCAACAGTTTCTAACTCTTCTGAGTATATTTTTTGATTAATTTTATCAATATTAGTAACTTTTAGATTTTTGAACTCTAAATAGTTATGGTCAAATCCTAAACATAAAGTTGTTAAATCAATAGTTACATCTGCGATGTTAGATTTATTTGCAATCAAATCATAAACTTCAGGTTGAAGATTATGAAAGGTTTGTTTATCAATCAAAGTTATCTTAATATTTTTATTTTTTGTTAATTCTCTAAGGGCATAAATACCTGCATATCCACCACCTATAATTACTACTTTTTTCATAAAGTATTTTTCTCCATTGGCATTAAAAGTTTCTAATTATACTTAAGGTATATAGCCCTAATATAGCGGTTTGTAGAAGTTTTTTTAAATGTTTATTGTAAGCTTTGCTATGTTAGAATCAAAGAAAAATTAGGTTTTAAAACTATGAATATACATCTAGCAAATAAAAAAATAAAACAAATAAATGACTTGGTTGAAGTTGTTATTTTAAAAACAACAGAAGATTTAGAAAAAGGTGAAAAAGAGCTTTTGGATAATATTTTTTTTAGTAAAAAATCTTTTAATGTTTATTTTAATAGTTTAAATAATAGATTGTATGTTTCTTGTTTAAAACTAAAAAAAGAAAATATCAAAACAGCATTTTTTAAAGTTGTGGAATTTGTGAAAAAAACTAAAATCAACTCTTTAAAAATTGATATTGTTCAAAATAATAAAGAGTTGGATATTTCAAATATTATTGAGGGTTTATATTTTGGGAATTATGAGTTTAATAAATATAAATCAGAAAAATCAAAAAAAGAGAATTTTGATATTTTTATTTTTATAGAAAAATCAAAAAAAGAGAAAAGTTATTTTGAAGAACAGTTATTAAAAACTATAAATATTTGCAAAAGCATAAATTTTACAAGGGATATTGTAAACACTGCTCCACAAGATTATTATCCCGAAATTATGGCAAATGATGCTTTGAAAATTGCTAAAAATCAAAATATAGAGTGTAAAGTTTTTGGTGAAGATTATTTAAAACAAAATGGAATGAATGCAATGTTTTGTGTTGGAAAAGCATCAATTCATGAAAGCAAATTAATCCATCTCACATACAAACCTAAAAATGCCATAGCTAAGATAGTTCTTGTTGGAAAAGGTGTAACCTATGACACAGGTGGAATGAGTTTAAAACGGGAAAGTGGAATGGTTTCAATGAAATGTGATAAAGCAGGAGCAGCCAGTGTTTTAGGTCTTATTCATGCTTTAAGTGTTTTAGATTTACCTTTTGAAGTTCATGGAGTTGTTGGAGCAGTTGAAAATATGATAGGTGGAAATGCGTATAAACCTGATGATATTTTAAAAGCTATGAATGGAAAAACTATTGAAGTTACGAATACAGATGCAGAAGGTCGTTTGGTTTTGGCTGATTGTTTAACTTATGCTCAAAAAAATATAGAAAACATTGATTATATTTTTGATTTGGCAACTTTAACAGGAGCTAGTATTGGAGCGTTTGGTGGATATACAACGGCTGTTATGGGATATAGTGAAAAGTTAAAAAAGAAGATTTTAAAAGCTTCAAAAAAATCAGGTGAATTGGTCGGATTTTTACCTTTTAATGATTATTTAGAAAAGCTTTTAGATAGTGAAATTGCTGATTTTAAAAACTCAAATTCAAATAAAAATGGAGCAGCAATAACTGCATCTTTATTTTTAAGTAAATTTATAGAAGAAAAAAACAAGAAAAAATGGCTTCATTTTGATATAGCTGGACCTTCGTATAGACAAGAAACTTGGGGATATTATTCTTATGGTGCAACGGGAGTTGCTATTAGATTACTTCTTAAATTTATGGAAGATTTGAAAAAATAGTTATTTCAAATCTTTCTCATAAGAGGGATAAAGATTTATAACACTTCTTTCAAACTCTTCTTTAAACATAGTGAAACTTTCAAACTCTTTTGGAATAGGTTTTTCTAAAATCTCAAAAATATCAAGTCCATCTTTTGCACTTTGTTTTAAAGTTTCATCTAAATATTTAAGATATGAAATATTCTCTTTTATTGGCTCTTTTGAAGTTGTGGCAATTCCATGTCCAGAAACTAGAAATTTATAATCTATTTTTTCTAACTCTTCTAATGATTTTATCCATTTTTTTATATCAGCATGGGCAGTTGCAGGGGTTCGTTTATGAAAAACTAAATCTGCTGAATATAATATTTTTGTTTGATAATCAAACAAAACAACATCACTTTTTGTATGACCATCCAAATATAAAACTTCTAATTTATAACCATCTAAATCCAATATTTTAGAGTTTAAATTTTTATTTGGAGCTTTTACTTTTGTATCTTTCATTGCACTTTGAACTATATTTACAAGATTTACAATATATAAATCTCCATTTTGCGTGATTTCATTTTTTGTATAAGCTGTGGCAAAAATATCACTTTGAAATGCAGAGTTTCCTAAAAAATGGTCAGGATGATGGTGGGTGTTGATTATATATTTTATTGGGTTTGAAGTGATTTTTTCTATCTCTTTTTTTATTTGTAAACCATATTCATAAGAGCTTCCAGTATCTATTAAAATTACACTATCTTGAGTAATTATAAAAGAGACATTTGATATATCACCACCATTTAAAGGTGAAAAATACTCCTCTTTACCATAAAAATAGTAGCTATTTTCATTTAATTTTATAGGTTTTAATTTATAATCAAAAGCTTTTAACGAAGAGAAAACTAATAAAATAAAAATCAGATATTTCATTTTATATCACTTGTAAAAACATTTCCATCTACATCAGAAAACTCGATAATATAGTTTTGTGATTTTACTTTTGTTTCAAAAATAAATCTTGGATTTTCGCTAATGGCAGAAAAAAGCTCCATTGTTGATAAAATATTAACGCCATCTTTTAAAACTATTTTATTAATATAAAACTCAGGATTTCCAAAAATAAGTCCCGTTTCCATAGGGTGAAAAATTGAACTTTTTATTCTATAAGTATCTTTTTCAACTTCAAAAACTTCACTTTTTATTTTTCCCAAAAGTTTTCCAAAATCTGTATCTGATGAAGTTACACTTGCAACTGAACATCCTCCTCCAAAACTTTTTATATTGTTACTTCCTATATGCCAAACATTATTTTCATCTAAAATCAAAGCTCTAAGAGGTGTTTCTTGGGCAACTTTTATATTTAAAGAGATTAATGGATAAATTGCTTTTAAATCCATATCAATAATTTTAGGAATAGGATTTAAGTCTGCAAATAAAATCATTCTTTTTGCATCTTTGATTTTTTTTGCATTTACAAAAATAGGAACTTGTATTGGATTGTCAGCAAATGAAGGAACTTTTATCTCTATATTTTCATCATCAAAAATATATTTATCATTTTTAATAATATCTTTTAAAATATCATCAAAAGTTGGAGATGGAATGGGATTTTTTGCATGTAGATTTTGTAAAAATATAAATGAGAATATTAAAAGATATATAAATTTCATTTTTTCTCCTATTGAGTTTTTGCTATTGGAGGGATATATTCAACTCCATAATTTTCAAAGATTTTTTTGATTTCGCCATTTTTATATGTTTCATCTAAAACAGTATCTAAGTGGTAACTCAAATCTTTATATTTACTATCTGTGGCTGTTGCTAAATCCCATTGAGATTTCATTTGAGGAATTTCTGAAGTTAAAAGGTATTTGTTTTTATTGTTTTTATAATCCAATAAAAATTCAATTTGTGACTTTAATCCAGCAATTGCATCAAGTTTTCCACTTTTAAAATCATCAACTATTTCACTCATTTTTGTGTAGTGTTTTACATTTTTAGAGATTAAACCCCTTGCAAAACCAGTTAAATGTAAATCAGGAAGAGTGTCAATTTCAACACCAACCGTGTGATAAGCGAAAACTCCCAAAGTATTCACTTCGGGAATAATCTCTTTGTTAGTTACAATTATCCATTTTTCACTTTGATAGGGAGCTTTTATTGAAACTCTTTCTGTTTCAAGTTCACCCGTTGATTTATTTGTGATTCTTAAATAATCATAATCATAAGGAATTCTAAACATAACATCGGCTTTGTTTTTGTGAACGATATTTCCTCTCCAAATATTGTTTCTTAAATCACCTGATAAAGTTTCATCGAAACCTGTAAAATTCCAAACTGGTTTTACATTTAAAGATTTTGCGACCTTTGTTCCAAGTTCTATATCAATCCCCTTTGCAACTCCATTTTCAACATAAGAGTAAGGAGGAAAATTCTCATATACAGCAATGAATATTTCACCACTATTTTTAATATCATCTATACTTCTAGCAAATGTAAAAGTTGATAATAAAAAGATGAAAATTGATGATTTAATTAAACTCATATTATTTCTCTAAAGTAATTAAATAAGCTCTAATTGCCCACATAGCTTCTTGATTTAATACACCCTCAAATGGAGGCATATAAACATTTCCATTTCTAACAGCTCCACCTCTGATTCTTTCCATAAACCATTGGTCACCCTCAACACCTGCTTCTAAATATCTTAAGTCTGGTGCAATTCCACCAGAAACACCATCTAATCCATGACATCTAGCACAGTTTTCACTATAAGCATATTTTCCAATTGCAATAGCTTTTTGGTCACCCTCATAAGGATTTTTTTCTAACCATTTTTCACCTAATTGTTTTAACTCTTTTGTGTCAATAGCTTGAGGTGTAACGCTTCCGTGTCCAAAAGCTAAGATAGAAGTAGCAAGTAATGCTAAACTGATTTTTTTCATAAATTGTCCTTTTTTTGTTTTATTTTCGAAATTATAAACTCTATTTATAGCCTAATTATAGCGATAGAAATTATTTCAAAAAGGCTATATTTGGGCTATACAACTCATATACAATTCGCTTATTAAATAAAAAAGGATTACAAATGAAATATAAATTGATATTAATTTTATGTTTGACATTTATTAATTTATATGGACAAAATAGTTTAAAAATTGGAGTTTTAGCTTTTGGAACAGTAAATTGGGAATTAGATGTTTTAAAGCATAATAAATTAGATTTAAAGAATGGTTTTAATTTAGAAATAATAAATCTAGCTTCAAAAAATGCCCAATTAGTTGCACTTCAAGGAAATGATGTTGATATTATTGTAAACGATTGGCTTTGGGTAAATACACAAAAATCAAATGGAAAAAATTTTAGTTTTTATCCCTATTCAAAAGCAACGGGAACTTTGGTTGTAAATAAAAATAGCAATATAAATTCATTACTTGATTTAAGGGGAAAACACCTAGGAATTGCGGGTGGAGTTCATGATAAAACATGGTTTTTATTTAGAGCTTATGGTAAAAATAAATTTAATATTGATTTAAAAGATATTGTAAATCCACTATATGCACAAGCTCCAATTATCTATAAAAAGATGGAAGATAATTCCCTTGAAGCTGCTATTAATTTTTGGCATTTTAATTCAAAATTAGAATCAAAAAATATTAAACCACTAATCGAAATAGAAGATGTTTATAAAGAGTTAGGATTAAATGAAGATTTATCTTTTGTTGGTTGGACGTTTGAGCAAAAATTTGCTTTAGGAAATAAAGAGTTAATAAATGCTTTTTTAAAGGCATCTAAAGAGAGTAAAGAGATTTTAAATAGCGATGAAAATGAGTGGAATAGAATTAGAAATATTATGCAAGTTGAAAGTGATGAAGAGTTTGAATCACTAAAAAATGGTTATAAAAAAGGGATTATTTCAACTTTTAATGAAAAAAATATAGATGATTTTCAAAAAGTATTTAAAATGCTTTTACAAGAGGGTGGAAAAGATTTTGTTGGAAATAGTGATTATTTAGATAATAGTATATTTTGGCAATTTGATTCTTTGTAGGATTTGGAAAATATGAATAATTCAAATAGCTTTTTGCCAATATTTTTATTAATAATTATTTGGCAATCGGCTTCACTTTTGGCAAATACAGATGTTTTCCCTTCAGTTGTAGATATATTAAAAAGTTTTTATGAGCATTTAGTACATAAAGATTTAATTTTTCATGTGGCGATTACCCTAAAAAGAGTTTTAATTGCTTTTTTTATAGCTATGTTTTTGGGTGTTATTTTGGGAATTATGATGGGATTATCTTCAAAAATCAATCTTTTTTTTGATATTTTTTTGATAATTGGATTAAATATTCCAGCTCTTGTTACGATTATTATTTGTTATATTTGGTTTGGATTAACAGACTTTTCAGCGATTTTGGCTGTTATTATAAATAAAGTTCCAATAATAATTGTAAATATAAGAGAGGGTGTAAAATCTATGGATAAAAAATATTTACAATTAGCTTTGGTTTATTCTTTATCTTCAAAAGATATTATAAAAAATATATATTTACCTCAAATTTATCCATACATAATGGCAACAACAAGATTAACAATCTCTTTGGTTTGGAAAATAGTTTTAGTTGTGGAACTTCTTGGAAGAAGTGATGGAGTAGGTTTTCAAATAGCTATGTTTTTTCAAGATTTTGATATTACTTCTATTTTTGCCTATTCATTTGCATTTATTTTTATAGTTATTTTGATTGAAAAAATGATTTTAAATCCTATTGAAAATAGAGTTAAGAAGTGGAGATAAAATGGTAAAAATAGAGATAAAAGAGAAAAAATTTAATGAGATAAAAATTTTAGAAAATATAAATATCTCTTTATATGATGGTGAATTTTTATCAATAATTGGACCCTCAGGTTGTGGAAAAACAACTCTTTTAAATATTGTTTCTTCTTTGGATAAAGATTTTGTTGGAAATATAAATCTTTTTTCTTCAAATATAGGTTTTGTTTTTCAAGATTCAAGACTTCTTCCATGGCTTAATATAAAAGAAAATCTTTTATTAATTTCAAAAGATAAAAATTTAGAAACAATAAATGAACTTTTAAAAATAGTTGGTTTAGAAGATATTTTAGAAACTTATCCGAAAAATTTATCAGGAGGAATGGCAAGACGAATATCTTTTGTAAGAGCTTTTGTGAACAAACCAAAAATCTTATTTTTGGATGAACCTTTCATATCTTTAGATTATCCAACTGCAACTTCTTTAAAAAAAGACTTTTTAACATTATGTAAAAAGTTTAACACCACAGTTATTTTAGTAACTCACGATTTAAGTGAAGCTATCTTTTTGTCAAATAGAATTTTGTTTTTTAGTAAAAATCCTGCAACTTGTATTTTTGAATATGAAAATAAAAATAATCAAGAGTTTAATCTAAAAAAAATAGATGAATTAAAAAATGAGTTATTAGAACTTTATCCCCATATTTTAGAAGGATTTTTATGAAAAAAATTATTGTAAGTGCTATATTTTCTTTGAGTTTATTTGCCCAAGAAGAAACTATTCAAATATTCACACCAATCACAAGTTCATGTCCCCAATCTTGGTTGGATGATGTAAAAACAGAAGTTTCAAATGTTCAAATTGTTTCTTTGATAGATGTAAAAAATCTAAAAAGAGAAGTTGGAATTCCAAAAGAGATTCAATCATGTAATACCTCTTTTTTAAATGATTATGTTTTTGAGGGAAATGTCCCATCCCTTGCAATTAAAGATTTTTTTAAAAATATTCCAAAAGATGCAATTGGTTTAGCACTTCCAGCTTATGAAAATGATAAAGAAGAAAAAACTGTATTTGTAATCTTTGAAGATAAAACATATAAAGAGTTTGGAAAATATAAATAAAAAAACCTTTTTTTCTTATAAATAATAATTTTTTAATGTGAAGCTATATTCAGGCTATATAAACGCTATAAATAGGCTATTTTCGGGCTATATTGAGGCTATATGAGATAGTTATAATAACACATACGGAATTTGTTTTGAGTAGATTCTGGTAAAAAAATTATTTAAGGAAAGAGAATGAAAAAGTTAGGATTATTAAGTTTTGCTGCGTGTATGGCAGTTTCATCTATGATGGCTGCAAATATTGAACTTGCTTCTGATTTAAAAATATCTGGAGATGCTGAAGTTAGAGGAATATCTGTAAAAGGTGACACAGATACAGTTAAAAAAGATAAACAAATTTTCGATTCAGAAGTTAATGTAAATTTAGATTTCAAAACAACTGGTGATATTAAAGTTCATACTGCAATTAAACTACAAAATGATGCTTGGGGAGATAACTCAAATGATACTTTTACATGGGATGAAGCTTATGTAACGGTTCCATTTAATACAAATAAATTGTTAATAGCTGGAAGAATCAACGACACTTATGGAACACCTTTTTATGGTTCAAATGGGGATAAAATTGATTTAGCACTTTTAGGTTATACACCAATTGAAAACACATTATTATATGCTTTTGATTTTAAAGCTGTTGAGGGTAAAAATCAAGACCAAAATACATTTTTAGGAGCTAACTCTTCAGGTGCTGGAACAGGAGATTTTGATGCCTTTGGTTTAGGTGGACAAGTTACTTTGGATAAATTATTAGTTGGTGGAAGATATGTTTATTTACAAAATAATACTGAAACAGCTTTAAATTCAGGGATTTATAACGACGCAACAAGCCATATGTTTAATGCTTTTGCAATGGGAGAAGTTGCTAATTTAGATTTACAAGCTCAAATTGAAAAAAGAATTGGAGATAGAAGTAACTCAAGTGCTGGACAAGTTGATGAAAAAATGTTTGGAGCTTATTTAAAAGTTGCAAAACAAATCAGTGATTTAAATATTGGATTTGCAACAGTTGCTACAAAAGATGGTTATGTTTCAGGGGAAAATTTACCAGTTACATATTTAACAAATGCTGATTTAGGAACTGATTCATTAGATAGAGTTGGAAAATATGGAGATACTCAAATAGCTGCTTTAAATTTGGCTTATGATTTAACAAAAGAGTTAACACTTGAATCAAATATAGCACTTCACAATATCAAAGATGCAACATTTTCAAGCATAAATAAAGATTTAAAAATCACTGAATATGATGCTGGAATAGCGTATCAACTTAATAAAAGTGCTGAACTTAGCTTAAGATATGCATTAGGTTCTTTTGATGAAGCAAGTTTAGAAGATATGCATACAGTTGTTGGAGCTGTAAAAATTGATTTCTAAAAATAAGATGAAATTTATAAAAGAACACGG
>JAQUIV010000047.1 GCA_028681275.1 Aliarcobacter sp. | reverse complement strand
AAAGGATTCTTCCACAATGTGGACAATTAACAATCTCTTCTGCTTTAATAACTTCAGCATAAGTTTTATCATTAATTTTCATATAACATCCATAACATGCTTGTTTTTTTACAGGAACAACAGCTGAGTCTTTTGCCCATCTTTTAATTTTTTCATAAAAAGTTAAAATTTTATTATCAAATTTCTCTAATAATTCACTTCTTTCTTGATATACAACATTTCTTTCTTTGCTTATTTCTTCAATTGTATTATCAACTGCTACTTGGATTTCTTTAATATCTTCTTCTTCAACAGCTAGTTTTTCTTGTAACTCTTTTAAAGTTATTTCTTTATTTTTAGTAAGATTATCTAATCTTTCAATTTCTTCATTAGCAAATGAGATTTGCTCTTTTGCAATTTCTTCTTCTAATTGTAAAGCTTTTAGCTCTTTTTCGTTATTAACATCTTTATTTTTTTTAGCGATATTTTCTAACTTAGTTTTTAATTCTGCTAAGTGAATATTGTTTTTTGTTCTTTTTGATTTTACATCATCTATCTCTAAATAAATAGAATTAATTGATGCTTTGATTGATGCTGCTGTTTCAACAAATGTTGCTAACTTAGCTTTTTCATTTTCAATCTTAGGTTCAAACATACTAATTGCTGTATCAAATTTTGATAATTTGATTAAATCCTCTAAATACTTATTCAACCGTTTCTCCTTCTATAAAAAACTCAAATGGATTTTGTGAAGCTGTTATTATAGCTTTTAATTTATTTTTTTTCAAATATTCTGAAAGAAGTCCCTCTAACAAGGTGTTAAAATATCTTTCACTCTCATAATGTCTTATATCAATAAGTGATAAACCTCTAGCTTTGGCTTCCATTGCATCGTGATATTTTATATCACCTGTTAAAAAACAATCAGCTTTTATTTCATCAATTAAAGACATTGCTGAACCTGTTACAACTGCTATATCTTTGATAAAGTTTTTGCAATTAACAGCTTTTAATGTTTTTAAATTTAACTTTTTTGATACATGTTTTATCAACTCATTAAAACTCATATTAACTTCACAAGTTGATATAAACTCTAATGAATTTTTTATTTCAAATCCTAAAACTTTTTCAACTACATATTTATTTAAATGGGTTTTATCAATATTTGTATGCATAGAAATCAAACTAATATCTTTTTTTATTAATTCTTTTAGAATTTTAGTTGAGTAAGTATCAAAATTCACCCTTTTAATTCCCGAAAAAATCAAAGGATGATGAGTAATCACAAGAGAATTTGGCTCTATTTCTTTTGCTAATTCTAAATCCAAATCCATACTTATGTATATTTTTTCAATTTCATCTTCAAAAGAACCTACAAGTAAACCTGAATTATCCCATTTCTCTTGTAATTCAAAAGGAGAAATTTCATTTAAAACATTATAGATTTCTTGAAGTTTCAAGTCTATCTTCCTATTCTTTTTAATCTCTCTGGTTCTTGTTCTTTATATAAAACAGCGCAACCTTGAGCTAATTCTCGCACTTTTAAAATATAATTTTGTCTTTCAGTTACAGAGATTGCTTTTCGTGCATCAAGTGTATTAAAAGCATGACTTGCTATCATACATTGATCATACGCAGGAAGTGGAAGACCAGCTTCTAAACATGATTTACACTCAGCAAAAGCATCATCAAAATGTCTAAATAACATATCAGTATTTGCTATTTCAAAATTATATTTAGAAAACTCATATTCTCCCTCTTTATGAACATCTGCATAAGTTGTTTTTCCAAAAGAGTTTTCATTCCAAACTATATCAAATACAGAATCTACACCTTGTAAATACATTGCAAGTCTTTCTGTTCCATAAGTAATTTCAACAGCAACAGGATCACAAGCTAATCCACCTACTTGTTGGAAATATGTAAATTGAGTAACTTCCATTCCATCAAGCCATACTTCCCAACCAAGTCCCCAAGCTCCAAGAGTTGGTGATTCCCAGTTATCTTCAACAAATCTAATATCATGTCTTGAAACGTCTAATCCTAAAAATTCTAAAGATTGTAAATATAAATCTTGAATGTTATCTGGACTTGGTTTTATTAAAACTTGAAATTGGTAATATGCACCCAATCTATTTGGATTTTCTCCATATCTTCCATCTGTTGGTCTTCTACTTGGTGCAACATAAGCTGTACTCCAAGGAGTTGAATCTAAACTTCTTAAAAGTGTTGCTGGATGAAAAGTTCCAGCACCAGCTGGAATATCATAAGGTTGAACAATATTACAACCTTGTTTTGCCCAAAATTCTTGTAATTTTAATAGAATTTGTGAAAATGTAACCATTTATTTAATTCCTAACTCTTTATTTATTTTATCTTTATCAAAACCACAAATCCATACATTGCCTATTAGAACAACAGGTGCTCCTGTACATTTGTGCTTTTGACAATCTTTTAATGCTTCTTTATTTTTTGATAAATCTATGAGATTATATTTTATCTTTTTAGTTTTTAAGTAAGTACTAGCCTCTTTGCACCATTTACAATTTGGTAAAGTAAATAGTGCAACAGGTTTCATTATAAAATTACTTCTATTTCTTTTGAATCTGTTTCAACAGCTTTTGCTTTAACGATTCTATCTTCTTTTAATTTGATTGATAACTCTTTATCTGTAATTGCTAAAATTTGCATTGCTAAATAAGCAGCATTAATTGCTCCTGATTTCCCTAGTGCAACAGTAGCAACTGGCATTCCTGCTGGCATTTGAACAGTTGAAAGCATAGCATCCATACCATCCATTGCTCCACCTTTCATTGGAACTCCAATAATTGGTTTAGTTGTAGTTGCAGCTAATGCACCAGCTAAATGTGCAGCCATTCCAGCAGCAGCTATAAACGCAACAGCACCTTTTTCTTCTGCTTCTTTTACATAATCTTTAGTTCTTTCTGGACTTCTGTGAGCTGAAGAGATTATCATTTCATACTTTACATTAAATTTTTCAAATGTATCAGCACAATTTTTCATAATTTCGTAATCTGATTTACTACCCATAATAATTGATATAAAATTCATTTTAATCCTTTTTTATTTTAAAAGTCTAAGATTATATCAAAAATTATCTAATAGTTTTATAATCCTATTTACTTTTAATTTATTCCAAGATTCAAACTTATTTATTGTCAAATTATCATTTTCATAAACAAATTTTGATAAATTTTTTGACTTATCTTCCATAAAAATCGGTTTTATATATTTAAAATATTTGATTTTTTCTAAATAATTATTACTTGTAAAAAATACAATTGTAGGTATCATAAAAGCATCGCTAATATGATAAGTTGAAGTATCAGCTGTTATTACTTTATCCATAGCAGAAATAATATAGATAAAATCATGTATATTTTTTGATTCTTTACTCAAATCCATAAATCTATCATCTTTTATTTTTGAATCAATTAAAAGTGTTGAAATTATAATATAATCATCAGCTTCTAATAAAAGCTCTTTTAATAAATCAATAGCAATCGTTTGAGGGATAGATTTATTTATATTTGCAGAATAAGGATGAAATAAAAGTAATTTTCCTTTTAATTTTGCTTCATCAAGTTTATTTTTTAGTGTTGGTTGAACTTTATAATTTGAGATATTTATTTGATTATATTTCTCATTTTCATCTATTTTTTTATAATCTATTCCAAATTTAAAAAGCCAAGCATCCACATAATTTAAAGAGTCTAATTCTAAAGAGTTAATAGACAAACTATTATCAATAAAATAGTCATATTCACATAATTTTTTTGATGTCAAACTCAAAGGTAAAATATTATTTATGTACTCTTGAGTTTGATATATTTGTTTTTCCCGTGTATAAAAACTATTATTTGAAGCATTTAAATAAATATCAAATTTAATATTTTTATAAATCTCTTTTAATTTTTTATATAAAATCCGAAGAGCTGTACAAGAAGATATTGTTTCACCAATACTTCTACCAACTCCACCAATAATAGCTATTGAGATTTCTTCTTTTTCGATATTTTTTAATTGTTTAAATATATCTACTTTTTTTATTTCTTGAAAAATTATTCCCTTAGAGTTTTCCCTAAAGTTATATTCATCAACATTTGTTATTCCTAATTCCGTAGGAAAATTTTCTAAAGTTCTAATTCTATTTTCATTTAATACTTTTGCAAAATATTTATCTTTATCAACATTTGCAAATACATTTTTCAAGTCATTAAAATCTTCATAAGTCGTAATATAAATAGTTTCATTATCCATATTTGATGGTTCTTTAAATTTAAAATAGTTAACTAAAGTCCCATCAGTTGTTTTAATGTTTATATTTTGAGTAACCCTGAAAAATATCATCTACTTTATCTGTTCTTATTCAACAATAGTTCCATCAATATTTTCAACTCTAAACATTGTTAGATAAGGAAGAGTTCCTGGAAGTTTGATTTTATTAACATTTCCACTATGAACTGATTCTAACTCTTTATTTGTTTCAGTTAATATTTTTTTGAAATTAATATAATAAATTCCATCTTTTTTGAATATTTTTCCAATTTCATTTTCACATTCAACTAACTCTTCACCCATTGGAGTAAATATTTCAATATCTTCATTTGGATAAACTTTGTATTTACATAAGAAGTGTTCTTCATCTTCAGTAACAAGTCCTGTTACTTCGTAAGAACCTTTACTTAAAGCATAATCATGGTTTTGTGAATCAGTTTTTTCAAATGGTCTATGAATTAAATAAGCATCAGTGAAACCTCTATTTTTTGTTGTATAAAGTTCTTTTTGATATTTATCAGCTTCAAATTTACCAGCATAATAATCATCAATAGCTTCTCTATAAGCTTTTGCTGTAACTGCGGCATAATATGGTGATTTTGTTCTTCCTTCAATTTTAAGAGAATCTACAGCTCCTGAATCAAGTATCTCTTTTATATGAGAAGCTAAGTTCATATCTTTTGAATTAAAAATATAAGTTCCAACACCTGGTTCTTCTTCTAATCTAAATAAAGTGCTATGATCTTCATTTGCAGCATATAAAGTATATTCAAATCTACAATCATTTGCACAGCTTCCTCTATTTGGAACTCTTCCCATTTGAACAGCTGATACTAAACAACGTCCTGAATAGGCAAAACACATAGAACCATGAACAAAAATTTCAATTTCCATATCTGGAAGATGTTTTTTAATTTCAATAACATCTTTTAAAGAAATTTCTCTAGCAACAACAATTCTTTTAACACCCATATCCCAATAAACTTGAGCATCAAGATAATTTAAAACATTTGCTTGAGTTGAAAGATGAATATCAATTTCAGGTGCAATTTCTCTACATAATTTTACAACACCTGGAGCTGCAACAATAAATCCATCTGGTTTTAATGCTGCCATTGTAGCAATGTGTTTTTTTAATAACTCAATTTGAGAGTTAAAAGGAAATCCATTTATTGTGGCATATACTTTTTTACCTCTTGCGTGAGCATAATCAATTCCTTCTTTAAATGTCTCAAATGTGAACTCTTTTCCAGCTCTAATTCTTAAACTAAAGTGACTTACTCCTGCATATACAGCATCAGCGCCATATTTAATAGCTATTTTTAATTTTTCTAAATTTCCAGCAGGTGATAATAACTCTACTTTTTGATTATTCATATAATTCCTTTTAACACTTTATAATATTATTTTATTTTTTGATTGGCATTATATCTATTTTTTAATAAATATAAAAGAGGATAGTTTTACTCTTGTTTTTGTCAGTTTTATTTTAGGAAAGCTTAAAAGCTTTCCCATTCATCATCTTCTTTTGATGATGATTTTATTACAGCTGGTTTTTGAGTTTCATGTACAAAACTTTTTGGAGATGTGTGAACATGAGGTGCAGAAACAACCTTTTTTTGTTCACTTGGTTCAGAAACTACTTTTTTAACAATATTGTCTTTTTTTATTTGATCTAAATATTTAAATACATTAATAGTTGACTCATCTAATTTTTGAGATAAACTATTTAATACATTGTTATCTGAATATTCTTTACAATCTTCATTAATATAGTCTTGAACACTATTATGTACAGCATCATGATTAATTTTTAATTGTTTCCAATTTTCAGTTTTAGTAAATGATTTTCCAGAATTTTCTTGTTCTAATAGCCATTTCCCTAAATCACAATCTGTTGGTTTTGTAACACTCCACGCAACTTTTGTTTTACCAACTTTATCAAAATTATTTAACTTAAATCTAATATGGTCATTTTTTAATTTTGAAATTCTAAATACTAAATCTATATCTTCAATCTCTTCTTTAGTAACTTCTTTAAATTTAGCTCTATCTGCAATTTTTAATAAATTTTCAGATAATTTTGTAACTTCATTTGCTAAGTCACTAATTACTGTTGCTGAATTTGCATTAACTTGAGTAGCTTGGTCTAAAGTATTAATAGTATCATTAATTTGAATAATGCCTTTTTCTTCTTCCCTACTTCCTTGAGAAACATCTTCGATTAAAGTAATAGTTTGATTAATTTTAGTATTTAATGTTGCATATCCACCTATCATTTCATTTGCAATAGATTTACCCTCATTTGCTTTTGAAGTTGCAATTTGCACAATATTTTTTATCTCTTTAGCCGCTTCTGCTGAACGAGATGCAAGATTTCGCACTTCTGCTGCAACAACCGCAAATCCTTTTCCAGCTTCACCAGCAGTTGCAGCTTCAACAGCTGCATTTAAAGAAAGAATATTTGTTTGGAATGCAATTTGATCAATTACAGTAATTGCATCATTAATTGATTTTACTTGTTCATCAATATCATCCATTGCTTTATTTGTTTTAGATGCTAGTACTTCACCTTCTCTTGAAGATACTTGAAGTTCAGAGGCTAAAGATGACATTTGATGTACTTTTTGAACACTTGATTTTACAATTGATGTAATCTCTTCAACGGCAGCTGCTGTTTCTTCTAAAGAAGCTGCTTGTTCATTTGCAGAAGCTGATAATTTACTAGCCGCTGTTGATAATACATTCGTATCATCATTTAATTTTCTACCACTTACAACAATCATTGATAAAAATTCAGAAACTGTAACACCAATTAATTGGCTACTTGCTGCTAATGATGAAATAACACCATTAACTTTTGAAGTATTTAATTTAGAATCATCTACATTAAAGTTTGAATTACCATACTCAATTAAAACATTATTTAAAGCAACTAAATTATCATTTGTTCTATCAATCATAGAATTAATTGAATCTCTTAATTTTCTAATTTGTGGATTTGAAGATGTTTTCTCAATTTTATAAACATAGAATCCGTTAATTACTTTTTCAATAACTTCATCAACATTTTCAATTACTTTTGCATCTTCTTCATATCCATCTTTTAATTTAGTGATATATCCATTGAAACTATCAACTAATTTACCAATCTCATCATTAGATTTTTTTTCAATTCTGTCAGCTTGAGTTGTACCTTCACTTATATCAATAATTGCTTTATTTAGATTTTCTAAAGGTTTGATAATAGCTTGATTAATAAAATAACTATAAACTAAATATACAATTACAATCGACATTAATGAGAAAATTAAAATATAAACAATTATATTTCCAATTTCATCATTTGTATTTTTTTCCATTAGTGCTACTTCATTTTCTATATCATCAACATAAGCACCAGTTCCAATTATCCAATCCCACGGCTCAAATTTTTGAACATAAGAAAATTTCTCTTTTGGATCATCTTTTTTACCAGGTTTATCCCACCAATATTTTACTAATCCACCAGCTTTATTTTCATTTGAAACTTTTGCCATTTCAACAAAAAGTTTTTTACCTTTTGCATCAGCATTTGCTGATAAATCTTTTCCATCTAAATGTTTACTAACTGGATGCATAATCATTTTTGGACTAGAATCATTTACCCAAAAATAATCGTTATTTGCATATCTCATTTCACCAAGAGTTTTTAATGCTTCTTCTTGCATTTTAGAAGTTACATTTTCAACATATTCCCCAGTTCCAATAACCCAATTAAATGGTTTAAATAATTTAACAAATGATACTTTTAATTGTGGTGCTTCAAATCCTGGTTTTGGCCAAACATAATCAACAAATCCTTCTCCATTGCTTTTTGCAACTGTTGAAAACTCTTTAAATATTTGTTTTCCACCTTTGTCTTTAAACTCAACTAAATCTTTACCATTCATTTCAGGTTTAATTGGGTGTACAATCATCACAGCATTTGTGTCATTAATCCAAAAATATCCACTACTTCCATATCTTGTAGCATCAACAATAGCTTTTAATCTTTGTTTTATCGCTTCTTCTGGTAGAGTACCTTTTAACTTCTCATATTCAGCTTCTAAAATTGAAAATAAGAAATTTGTTTGTAGTTTTAATTGCTCTTGAACTTCAACTTTTATTTTATCAACTGAAGTTCTATTATGATAAGCTTCAACTGTTTTGATAGCTAAAGATACATAATTTTTAAGCTCTAACTCTTTTTTTGCATAAGCTTCATTCTTGAATTTTTCAATATTTTTATTTGAAAAACTCTTAATCGAATATATAGAATCAACAGCAATTGCAATTGAAACTACTATAATAGTAACTAAAGATAGAAGTAAAATCTTACCTTTAATAGATATGTTTTTAAACATATAACTATCCCTTAAGCTTTATAAATTACTATATAATATCCATTGTATGGTTAATTTGTCAAGTTTTTAGTTATTTTAAAAGGTTTTTTGCAAACTCAATAGCTTCAGCAGTAACTTTTTCTCCACTTATCATTCTTGCAATTTCATTAATTTTTTCTTTATTATTTAACTCTTTTACAAAAGATTTTCCATCTGTTTTATCCACTAAAAAATGTTGATTTGCGCTTGAAGTTAATTGAGGTTGATGTGAAATTGCAAATATTTGATATGAATTACTTAATTTTTTAAGAACTTTTGAAATAGCATCACTCTCTTTTCCACTAAGATTTGCATCTATCTCATCTAAAAATAAAATTCCATTATCAACTATATCAAACTCACTCATAGATGTTAAAAGTGCAAGTCTTAGTCTATTATATTCTCCTGAACTAATTGTCTCTAATGAAACTCCATTTAATTCAAAAATAACTTCATCAACTCCTGTTAAATCTAGTTCTTTTTTATTTATAATAATTTTTGCATTACTTAAATATAAAAATTTCAGATATTCATTTATCTTTTCTTCCAAAATTTTTGCACTATTTTTTCTATAAAAAGAGATTTTTTGTGCTAATTCTTCTAATTTTATATTTAAATTTTTATAATCTTTTTCTAACTTTTCTTTTTGAAAAAAGATATTTTCATAGGATTCTAATTCTGCTTTTTTTTGTTCTTTATATTTTAAACACTCTTCAATAGAACCAAATCTTTTTTGTAAAGCTGATAATTTTTCAATTCTATCAAGTACATTTTCAATATTTACATCATCTAACTCATGTAAAGAATCATTAAATCTTTCAAATACATTATTTAATTCATTCATAGCTTCATCAAAAAAACTCGAATCAACTTCCATTAACTCTAAAGCTTGTGTTACATTATGGTTAAACTCCATAATAGGAGAAGCTTTTTTGATTGCAACTTCAATTTTCTCTTTTTTTGCTAATCTTTTTTTTATTAAATTTAACTCTTCATATTCATCAATAGTTGGATTTATTTGTTGGATTTTGTCAATTTCAAATCGTGCAAACTCTTTTAAATCTTCTAATTTACTCTCATCATCTAATATTTTTTGCAACTCTTTTTTTACTTGAATTAACTCTTTATACAAAGTATCAAAACTCTCTTTTGTTGTTATAAAATCTTTTTTATTTTGTAAAGTTAATCTATCTAAAAAATCTAATAATTTTAAACTATCGAACTCAGAAGTATCTTTTAGGTTTAAATGTTTTATTAATTTAAAGGAAAAATCATTTAGATTTTTTTTAGAAACTGATTGATTATTTAAAAAATATCTCACTTTATCTTTTTTAATACTTTTAATAATAATATCATCATCAAAAGATAAATCATAAGCTTCATCATCGATTTTTGAATTATTTAATAACACTTCTCCTAAATTTGCTTTTACATCTGTTAGAGCAAATAAAGATAAAATCGCTTGCATTAAAATCGATTTTCCAGCACCACTTGGACCTGTAAAAATATTTAATCCCTTTTTAAATTCTAAATCTACCTCTTCAAAAGATAAACAATCTTTTAAATAAACTCTTGTTATCAAACTAATTTCCCCATCTTAATTTTTCATTTAATACTTCAAAATAATTTCTTTGAATTCTATGTATCATTTTTGCTTTTTTATTTGCAATTTTAATTTTTATTGATTGATTTTGTTCTACTTCATAAATATCTTGACCATCAACAATAACAACTGCCCCTTGATTATCTATTATTTTAAACTCTATTTCAAAATCAGCAGGCATTACAAGAGGTCTTTGAGTTAAAGAGTGAGGTGCAACAGGAGTAACTATAAAAGCTTCCGTTAAAGGATATACTATTGGTCCACCAACTGAAAGATTATAAGCTGTTGAACCCGTTGGTGTTGAAATAATTACTCCATCACCAAAATATGAATTAAAATGTTTCCCATCAATTTTTCCTTCAATTTTTATCATTGAAGAAATTGATTTTCTTGATATTACAATGTCATTAAAAGCGACAAATTTATTTAAATTTACACTCCCTTCAACCATCATTCTATTATCAATTTTATAAATACCTTTTTTTAGATTTTCAATAAAATCAGGTAGTTGCTCCATAGAAATATCTGTTAAAAATCCTAAAGTTCCTAAATTTATTCCTAAAACAGCTTTATCAAATTTGAAAGATTTTCTAACAACTGAAAGTAAAGTTCCATCTCCTCCAACTGAAATTAAAAAATCTACCTTTTGGCAAAGTTCATCTAAAGAATAACCACTTAAAGAAATCATATTTGCTGAATTATCTTCTAAATATATATCAATATTAGCTTCTTCAAAAAGTGCTTTTATTTTTAAATATGTCTCTTTTAATTCAGGACTTGATGGTTTTAAAATAATTCCAGCACTTTTAATATTAGTTAATAATTCACTATTTTTTTCTATTCTCAAAATTATTCCATTCTTTAAATTTATATAAATTATTTTAGCTAATTATCTTAATAACTTAAATAAATTTAAAACATAAAAAAAGGGATATGCAAAAGCATATCCCTTTTTTACAAAATAGTTAAAAATTAACCATTTCTCTTTTTAATAATTTCTTCAGAAACATTTTTTGGAACTTCTGAATAGTTATCAAAAATCATTGAGTATGTAGCTCTACCTTGAGACATAGATCTTAAGTCAGTAGAGTATCCGAACATTTCAGATAATGGAATCATAGCAGTAACTAATTTGATACCAGCTCTGTCGTCCATTGATTGAACTTGTCCTCTTCTTTTATTACAATCCCCAATAACATCTCCCATATAATCTTCAGGAGTTTCAATTTCAACTTTCATGATTGGTTCTAAGATTACAGCTTGAGCAGCAGCAGATCTACAACCTTGTTTGAATCCCATTGAAGCAGCTAATTTAAACGCCATTTCAGATGAGTCAACGTCGTGGTAAGAACCGTCATAAACAGAAACTTCAATGTTAACCATTGGATAACCAGCTAAAATACCACCTTGCATTGCTTCAAAACAACCTTTTTCAACAGCAGGAATATACTCTTTTGGAATTACCCCACCTTTAATGTCATTGTTAAATTTGAAGTTTTCATCAGAATCAACTAATGGTTTAATGTCTAAATATACGTGACCGTATTGACCTTTACCACCAGATTGTTTTGCATATTTATACTCTTGTTTAACAGCATTTTTAATTGTTTCTCTATAAGCAACTTGAGGAGCACCAACTTCAGCTTCAACTTTGAACTCTCTTTTCATTCTATCTACAAGAATTTCAAGGTGTAATTCACCCATTCCTGAAATAATAGTTTGTCCAGTTTCTTCATCAGTATTAACTCTGAATGATGGATCTTCTTCTGCTAATTTTCCTAATGCAATACCCATTTTTTCTTGGTCAGCTTTAGTTTTTGGCTCAACTGCAACAGAAATAACTGGTTCTGGGAATTCCATTCTTTCTAAGATAACAGGATCTTTTTCAGAAGCTAATGTATCTCCAGTAATTGTATATTTTAAACCAACAACAGCACCGATTTCTCCAGCATAAAGCTCTTTAATCTCTTCTCTATTGTTAGCGTGCATTTTAAGTAATCTTCCGATTCTTTCTTTTTTCATT
>JAQUIV010000046.1 GCA_028681275.1 Aliarcobacter sp. | reverse complement strand
TCTTGATCTTCAACTGAAGCTAAAACAACATCTTTATCATATTTTGAATTTAAAGCTTCACTTCTTTGTGTTTGAGCTGCATTATTGTATTGAACAATAGTTCTTCCAGTTGTTAAATAGAACTCATTTTTTGCAAACTCTTCTTTATTTACAAGTTTTTTTACTTGTTCTCTTAATTGATATTGATGATAAGCAAAAGTACCTTTTCCATCTGTTGTTCTAAAATCTTCAACATGAAGGATTGGAGTATCTTCTTTTTTTATAGGCCAAAGCATTCCTCTATTTCTATTTTTTGAAAGTTTGTGGTAAGTTGCCCCTGAAAATCTACTTCCAACAGCTTCTTTTGCTTCATTCCATACATCTTCACTATCTTTAAACTCAAACTCACCATTAATTTTATTTTCAATATCCCTTAAAACTTCCCAATCATCTGGTAAATCTGTTTCAACTAATGGTTGAGAAAGATGTAATCTTCTCATAGCATTTACATAAACACCAGTTTTTTCATAAGCTGATTTAACACCAAAAATAATATCAGCCATTTTTGTAACTTCATTCATAAATAGTTCATTTGAAATGATTAACTCTAAGTTAGCTAGACCTTTATGAACTTTATTTTGATTTGGATGAATATGAGCAATATCTTCACCCATTACATACATAGCTTTTATTTTTCCAGCAATCATTTCATCGATTAATTGTGGAGTCATTAAACCTATCTCTTCAGGAGTTGTATAATCTGGTCCATAATATGGTAAACATCCAGTATCACATGCACCTTGAACATTGTTTTGACCTCTAAGAGGCATAAGTCCAGTTCCAGTTTTTCCAATATTTCCAGTCATCATTGCTAAATGTGTAATTGCCATAACAGCGTAACTTCCATCAAGATGTTCTGTAATTCCTAATCCCCAAAAGAACATAGATTTTTTTGTAGCATAAGCTCTTGCTGCTGCTGGAATTTGTTCTACTAAATATTCATATCCTTTTACTTGTGCCATAAATTCAGGATTTGCATAAGGGTCATTTAAAATAGATTCTTTATACTCTTCAAATCCAGTACATCTTGAATCTATAAACTCTTTGTTATAAAGATTTTCACTCAAAATAACATAAGCCATCATATTTAAAACCAAAAGATTTGATTCATAAGGGATGATTAATTGTTCACCAAATTTTGAAAGTTGAGTTTGTCTAACATCAATTACTGTTAAAGTGGCTGTTTTATCCCTTGCAGCTTTTATCATTCTATTTGCAACTATTGGATGTGCTTCTGTTGTATTTGAACCCATTACAACTATATTTTCAGTTTTATAAATATCATCAAACGGATTTGTTGCTGCCCCTTCTCCAATAGTTGTTCTCATACCTTTTAGTGATGGAGAGTGACAAACTCTAGCACAGTTATCAACATGTGGAGAATTCATAGCATCTCTTACGAATTTTTGGAATACATAAGAACTTTCACATGAAGTTCTAGCTCCTCCCATTCCACAAAATGCATGTCTTCCATATTTTTCTTTTATGTCCATTAGTTTCCAAGCAGCTAATGAAGTTGTGAATTCATAAGGAGCTTCATAATAATTTTCATCAAATGATTTTAATGTTTTTACCCTAGCTTTTAACTCTCTTGGTAATTCATCCATATTTTTTTCAATAAAAGCTTTTTTTACCCTTGCATTTCTAATTCTTTCCTTAGAATCAACGAAAGTAAAACCTTGAGCACCTTTTATACAAAGTTTACCTTGGCTTACATATCCATCATTTTGAGCATAAATTTTTATAATTTTATTATCTTCAACTTGAGCAGTAATATCACAACCCGTACCACAATAAGTACAGACAGAGTTTATATCAGAACCATGCATTATTAATCTCCACCATTAAATTTATTTATTAAATATAAATTTTAGCGAAAATAGCTTTATGTAAAATCAAATACAAATTGTCAATACCATCTTTACATATTTCATGTACAATTCTAGTCATAAAATTTTAGGAGATAAAATGATAGGAAAATTACTTATCGGAGCTGTGATTACAGCAGTTGTAATACAGTTTGTTCCTTATGGAAAAACCTACACAAATCCACCAATTATTAGTGAACCAAATTGGGATTCAGCACGAACAAAAGAGCTTTTTAACAATGCTTGTGCAAATTGCCATTCAAATCAAACTACTTATCCTTGGTATAGTAAAATTGCTCCAATTTCATGGCTTGTAGCTTTTGATGTTGAAGAAGGAAGAGAACATTTTAATGTTTCTACTTGGGGTGTACAGAAAAAAAATAAAGGTGACGAAGCTGCAAAAGAGTTAAGAAATGGAGATATGCCACCATGGTTTTATTTACCAACTCATCCAGAAGCTAAATTAACACAAGAGCAAACTTTAGAGTTAATCAGTGGTTTAGAAAAAACTTTTGGAAAAGAAGATGGTGAAGAAGGCGAAGAAAAAGAGGGGAAATAATCCCCTTTTTCTCTAAAATACAAAAGCAATATCAGTTATACCGATATTATAAATATTAATTTTAACTCCATCACTATCAACAACACTATATGAAATTACAAGTTCATTTGGGTTTTCAATAGTTTCATTCTCTTCCACAAATTTTGTGTATTTTTCATAATCAATTACGCTGTAAATAAATTTTGCTTTTTCTTTAAATTTTTCATTATTGATATATCTTTCATAAACTTCTTTGTATGTTGTTTCATCATATTTATCGTAAAAATTCTTTTTATACATCAATTCACAATAGGCAGCTTTTTTAAAATTAACACTTGCATAAGTTAAATAATCATCTGCAATTATTGGCTCTAAATCTTCGTGAATTTCGAATAAATTATATTTTTTATATCCATTTTCATCTGATATTAAAGCAGTTGTTTTTATCATAATTTTTTTCCTATTTTTTATTTTATTATAGCGCATATAACTTTTAATACTATTTAAAAATATATATATTGGATAAGATGTATAATTTAAATTAAATAGTATGTTTGCCCTACACTAATTCCACCATCATTTAATGGAATATGTTTATTATAATAAAATTCTCTATTTTCTTCTTTAAATTTATTTATCAAAAGTTCAAGAAGAGTTCTATTTTGAAAAACTCCACCACCTAAAACAACTGGTAAATCTTTATGAAAATTTGAAATATCTAAAATAATTAACACAAGAGTATTTATAAATTTTGAGCAGATTTGTTTTTTATCTTTTTCTAAAACCATCTCTTTAATCATTAGAGTTAAATCAATTTGATTTTCTATTATTTCATAAGAATAATTTTGAGTAATGGTTTTATCATAATTCTTTTCAATTTGTAAGCCTGTTTCGCCCTCATAACTTTGAATATGTAAAATATCAGCAAATGATGCAATAGCATCAAATAAACGCCCTATGGAGCTTGTAAGAGGTGAATTTAAACCTTTTTGCCACATTATATAAAGCATTTTTATCTCTGATTCTTTAAAGGCTTTTACACAAGGTATTTCAAGATTTAAAACTTCTTCTAGGGGAAAAGTATCAAAAAGCAGACTTAAAGCCACTCTTTTTGGCTCAAGTACAGCTTTTTCACCACCTAAAAGTTTAAAATATTTAAAATGATTTATCCTTTTATACTCTTTTTTTGAAGCTACAAAAACCTCTCCACCCCAAATATTTCCATCATCTCCGTATCCAGTTCCATCAAAAATAAAAGCAAGTACATCTTTGTCTAACTTATATTCAGCCATCACGGATAAAACATGGGCATAATGATGTTGGATTTGAACCAACTCTAAATTTGGATTTGTTTCTTTTAATTTTAATGCAAACTTTGTTGATTCATAATTTGGATGTTTATCACAAACTACAACCTCTGGTTCAAAGTCATAAAATCTTTTAAAAGTTTCTATTGTTCGCTCAAAATATTCCATAGATTTTAAAGAGTTTAAATCACCAATATATGGAGATAAAATTAAATTATTTTTTAAATATAAACTAATTGTTGATTTTTGATTTGCTCCAAGTGAAAGTATCTTTTTTTCACTTCTATTTTTAAAATTTAAAGTAGTTGGAGCATAACCTCTAGCATTTCTTATTTTTGTTATATTATCATCTATAATTTGGATAACTGTATCATCACTTGCATTTAAAATATCCCTATTAAAATCAAGTACAAAATCAACTACATTTGATAGTTTTTCTATAATCTCATCTTTTGAAGTAATAATTGGTTCACCCTTTAAATTTGCACTTGTAGCAATAATTGGATTATTTAAATATCTAAAAAGCAAATGATGTAAAGGTGTATAAGCTATAAAGCATCCTAAATGTTTAATATTTGGAGCTAATAATTGGGATAAATCTGACTTTTTTTTCTTTTTTACTAAAACTATTGGTTTATTTAAAGAAGTTAAAATCTCTTCTTCTTTTGAAGATATTTCACAATACTCTTTAACGCTATTTATATCTTTAAACATCACGGCAAATGGTTTTGTTGCTCTATTTTTTCTAACTCTTAACTCTTCTATTATTTTGCTATTTTTTGCATCACAAATTAGGTGAAATCCACCTATTCCTTTTATAGCTACAAGGTTACCTTTATTTATTAAATCTGCTGTTTTTTGTATAGCTTCTATATTGTAAGATAATATAGTATTGTTTTTATTATACAAAGTTAGATTTGGACCACATTTTTCACAAGCAACTGGTTGTGCATGGTATCTTCTATTTGTTGGATTTTCATACTCTTTTTTACAATCTTCACACAAATTAAAAGAAGCCATTGAAGTATTAACTCTATCATAGGGAACTGTTTTTATTATTGAATATCGTGGACCACAATTTGTACAATTTGTTAAAAAATAATTATGTCTAAAGTTTGAATTATCATTAATATCTTTGATACAATCATCACAAATCCCCATGTCTGGTAAGATAATTGTAGATTTATTATTTGAAGTTTCACTTTGTATTATTTCAAAGGTTTTATACTCTTTTGTAGAAATTATTTCTTCTATTTTTATCTCATCAATATGTGATAGTTTTGGAGGATTTTTTTGAAGTTCATCTAAAAAATTTTGGCAATTATTCTCTAAGCTATAAAGAAAAATATTCACTCCTTTATCATCATTATTAACCCAGCCATTTATGCCATATTTTAAAGCTAAGTTATAAACAAAAGGACGAAATCCAACACCTTGAACAACGCCCTTTATTTGAATAAGAAATGATTTCATAAAAACTTCCAGAATAATTAATATATTTGATTATAAAAGATTATTCCTTTAGTAGAGGTATTTTTATATCTCTATTCCAAAATAATACTTCACAGCATAACCAATTCCAAATGAAATAAGAGCAACACCAAAAGTAATTGCTGACATTTGAATAACTCTTTTTGAGAAACTTAAATCCTTTGCAACACTTATGTAGAAGTTATAAGAGATAATGGCTAAAAAGGCGCTTGTAAACATCATAATCAAAGAATAAGCCATTGTTTCAAATATAAAAAATGGTACAACTAAAATAGTTGTTGTTAAAATATATGAAACTCCTGTATAAAGTGAATAAATCAAAGGATTTATATCTTCACTTGGATTCTCTTTTGCTTCAAAATATGCAGAACCTGCCATTGATAAAGATGCTGCTATTCCCATAATAAGACCTGTTAATCCAACAACTAAACTTTTATCAAAAGCTAGGGCTATTCCACTTAAAGTTCCTGTTAATTCAACTAAAGCATCATTCATTCCAAGTACAATAGCACCTGCATATAAAAGTTTTTTATCATTTAATCTTTCAATTAATTCAAACTCATGTTCTACTTCTTGTTTGTAAATTTGTTGTGATTCGGGATATATCTCAAAAAGTTCTTTATAAAACTCTTCTGAGCCTGTTTCTCTTTTTTCTAAAGATTTTAGGGCAAATGAAGTCCCAAAAACTTTCACTAAAAATATAAACCACCAAATAACAAACTTTTGTGCTTTTATTTCTCTATTGGTTATTTTCACCCAAAAATCATAATGGAATTTCTCTTCTTTTGCTATTTTTTCAAATATTTTTCTATTATTTTCATCAGTTTGATAACTTGCTAAAGTTTTATAGATTGTATGGTCATTTATCTCACTTTGTTGTTGTAATAAGGCTTTTTTCAGATTTTGTTTATCAAAAGTTGTATCCATAACAATTCCTTTTATATTTGAACTTTATTATAAATACTACAACAATAAAACTAAAAAAATAATATTAGAAGATAAAAATTATCCTATAAATTAAGAAATTCTAAAATAGAATTTCTTAATAATCTAAAGGATACTCTTTTGGAAGAATAATGTTATAAGTTTTGCTTAGGGTTTTATCTGTTTTAGAAAGAAGAATTGAGTTAGAAAACATATTTCCACATAAAACTACATCTTTTGCTTTTATATCGTTTGCTATTTCATTTACATAATTACAAATAAATTCACTCAAACTTTCATAAAAAGAGTAAATAAGAGTTATATTATCAACATCTGCCATTTTATAAGCCATAATTGATTGAACTACTCTTCTATAATCTAAATAATTTACACCATTTAAATTCACAAGTTTCATATCTATTTGAATTCCACTTGATAAATTTGTATTTAAAGCTGTATCTTCAAACTCTTTTGCATTAGCAACACCTAAAACTTTTGCACACATATTTATAATTGATTCAAAACCATTTGTATCTTGTGGCACTTCACCCTCTAAAACTTTTGGAAATTTTCTTGAATAATTTGTAATAAGTCTCGCACAATGTTCATCAATCTCAGAAATCTCTTCAAAACAGTTTTTTATATTATTGTAAATATTTGGTATAGTTATTATCTCTTTTATTCCTTTTGTCGGAATATTTACAGATATTGAACTAGATTTTGAATTTAAAGAAAAGTACACTCCAATAGTTGGAATTAATCTTTTTGCACTTTGGGCAAGAATTGCTTTATAAACTCCACCATTTTCATCAAAATAATCTTTTGAAGAGTTGAACTTTTTATTTGCAGTAAAATCATATTTAGGAAATAATCCTTTATCCCCATGAATAATCAGATTTTGTTCTTTAAAATATGTGATTTTTAATCCATCTTGATAAACTTCATCATTTACATATAAAACAAAATTTATTTCATTCTCTTTTAAAGCTTTTGAAAATAAAACTACTTCTTTATCATCTGCTATTTTTGCATAAATAAAGTTTGTTGAAGAGAATTCTCTATTTGCATTTTTTAGTATTTTAAATTTTAGTTTTACTAAGGGTCGCTCGATTGAACAAAGCAGTTGATAATCTTTCATATTTATATCAAAAAGTTCTTCCACTTTTGTAATATCTGTAATTAAAAGTTTAACTTCAAAACCTTTGTTTTCGAAATCTTCTCTAATATTTTTATTTGGTAAAAAATAGTCTTTTAAACCATTATGTGTTTCAAATCTTGAAATTCCACCATTTTTGATTTTTTCAATATCATTTAAAAAATCTATATTATTTTCTTCAATTATATTTTTTATTGCATCATTTGTAAGAAGCGTTAAATTTTGTTTTATATCAAAATCTTCTATCTCTTTTAAAGTTTCATCATAAGTTTCTACAACATACGATTTTCCTATAAATACACTAAGTGGTAATTTTTGCTCTAATAAAGCAAAAAAATCTTCTATCTCTTGAGCAAGAGCATCTACAATAATAAGTATAAAACCATTATATTGTTTACAAGAAGCATTTATTTTAGCCTCTTTTATCAAACACTCAATTATGTGTTTAAAATATAGATTTGTAGTGTTAAATTCTATTTTATAAATTAATTGCATGTGTAAAATCTTCTTCATTTGGAATTCTTGTTAAATGTTCACCGTTGTAACTTCCTATCATACTTTTTACAACATCACTTACTTTTATATCATTTACTTTTGTAGCTTTTATTCCAAGGCTTTCTATCTCTTTTATTCCATTTAAAATAAACTCTTCAAATTTATTTTCCATCTGCGTTGTAAGTCCTATTTGAACGCTTTCTATATCTTTTGGAATTATTCCAATAATTGTCACATTTGCATGAGAATCTAAAACTGAAACGATTTCTAGCATCTCCACAATTTCAACTTCGTGAGCTGTTTTTCTATATGTCCCAAGTCCTAAAAGAACATCACTTGGAAGTCTATAAATCCCTCCAACTTCATCTTCAATAGACACAGTATCTAAAATAATAACATTGTCATACTCTTGAAAATATGCCATTAGTTTAAACCCTAATGTCCCACCATCAATAATTTCTAAGCTTTCATCATCAAATTCATAATTTTGTTTAATATATTCACTTGCATAAATACCAATGCCTTCATCTTTAAAAAGCATATTTCCAACACCAATTACAATATTTTTCTTTTCCATAATTACACCCTTAAATTAAAACGGGGCTTTCGCCCCTTTTTTTCTCTATTTTTTCTCTTCTTCTCTTACAAACTTACTTCCACCGATGACAATAGCAATATCGCCCTCTTTCCAGAAGATTGTTCTCCAAACTTGGTAATAAATATGACACATTACCCAAACTAAGATTAAATACATTGATGTATGATGAGCAATTCTAACTCCCATATTTCCACCAAATACATTTAAAGTCCAGTCAGTAACTAAGTGAAGCATAGTTGGCCACCAAGTTCCAATAGAACTTTGCCCAGAAGCTAAACCATGTACATATAATTGAAGTCCAGTAAATAACATAAATACTAATAATAAATGGAAAATTGTAAAAAATACAATGTTATAACTATCACTATGTGATGAGTCAAACTTTTTTCTTCTATTAAAAGTAATTAGATTTAAAAATACTTCGCAAAATTCAACTATATTTTTTCCCGTAGGAATTAGTTTTTTATACGGTTTTTCAAATCTTGAAAAGAAATATAAATAACCTATTAATACAGCAGTTACATCAAAGATAATTGCAACTATAAAATGCCCCCATCTATTCCAAGCCATTACATACTTATCCACAGCTGGATCTGCAATAAATGATTGATAATAAGGGTGACCTATATATAAACCGGTTATAACTGCTACCACCATGCAAATTGCATTCAACCAGTGAATGATTCGCATAGTTCCAGTCATTCTTTTAACCTCTTTAATGTTAGGCACGGCTTGTTCCTCCAATTGGATCTACTTTATATACACCTAATTCTTTACCTTTTGTATCAACAATATGTACAGCACAAGCAATACATGGGTCAAAACTATGGATTGTTCTTAAAATCTCTAGTGGTTGATCTACATTTGCTACTTTTGTACCAATTAATGATGATTCATAAGCACCCATTCTTCCTTTATAATCTCTTGGAGCTGCATTCCAAGTTGATGGAACAACTGCTTGATAATTTGCTACTTTTCCATCTTTGATTTTAATCCAGTGACCTAAACCACCTCTTGGAGCTTCAGCCATTCCATAACCTTGAGCATCTTTTGAAACATGGTCAAAGTTAAATTCTGTCCAAGTTGATAAATCTCCATGAGCTACATTTAAAGCTAATTCATCAATCCATTCCATCATAACGTCAGCCATAAGTTCAGTTTCTATTGCTCTTGCAGCTGTTCTTCCAACAGTTGAGAATAATACAGATGTTGGTAAATTTCCATTTTTTAAGAATGTTGTTACATATTTTGTAATTCTAGCATCACCTTTAGCAACACCAATAATCATCCTTGCAAGTGGTCCAACTTCCATTCTTTCATCATCATATAATGGAGATTTAATCCAAGAATATTTTTTAGTTGTATCTAAATAAGCTACATTATTCTCTTTTTTACCAAATCCAGTATAGTTTGGTTTTGTAACTCCCTCAAATGGATGTAAGTTTGTAGTTCCCTCATACCAAGCATGAGTTACGTCTTCTGTAATTTTAGTTTGGTCAATTTCAAAAACTTTTGTTAAATCTTTATTTTTTACAATTCCTGATGGGAATAGTTTAGAAGACTCATAAAATGGTAAATCATCAAGTCTAAAGTCTCCATAAGACATATAGTTTCCTAAACCACCACCAATTCCTTCTAAAGCTTCACCAGCATACATAGTTCCAGCCATATAAACATCTGGTAAATATGCTTCTTTAGTAAACTTTTGACCTCTTTTTAGAATTTGTTTAAATTCTGCAATTCTTGCTGGGTTTTTAATATCTTGAACACAAGTTACTCCACCAACAACAAAAGATTGTGGATGTGGGTTTTTACCACCAAAAATAGCCATCATTTTTGCTAAATCTCTTTGTAATTCTAAAGCATCTAAATAGTGAGAAAGTCCGATTAAGTTTTGCTCAGGAGTAAGTTTAAACCCTTTTGAACCCCAGTATGCATTTCCAAAAATTCCAAGTCTTCCTTGTTTTACATATTTTGTAACTCTTTCTTGAACAGCTGCATATACATCTTCGTTTGCATTCCATGGTCTTTGACCTGAAACAGCTGCCCATTTTTGAGCTTCAGCTACTGTTTTTTTAGGGTCTGCTTTTAAAGCTTCTGTAATATCAACCCAGTCAAGAGCATGTAAATGATAGAAGTGAACAATATGGTCATGTACATATAATGCACCTTGAATTAGATTTCTAACAAGTCTTGCATTTTTTGGAATTGTAATTTTAAAAGCGTGTTCAACTGCTTCAATAGATCTTTGATAGTGAGTTCCTGTACAAACTCCACAAATTCTCATTGCTAATAGACCACAATCTCTTGGGTCTCTTCCTTTTAAAATCTCTTCAATTCCCCTAAACATAGTTGAAGAAGAGTAAGCATCTACTACAACATTATTTTCATCTATAATTGCTTCAATTCTAAGATGTCCCTCTATTCTTGTAATTGGATCTATTACTAAATGTTTTTTTGCCATTATTTATCTTCTCCTTCATTTGATTTTTTTCCTGCAACTGCCGATGCTACTGCATGAACTCCAATACCTACTGCTGTTGCTGTTAATAATCCTAGACCAAACTCATCAACAGTTCTTTCAACTCCACCAGTTGGTGCTTTGATTTTTGCATCTGCCATTGGTCTTTCATAAGCATATTTATCCCAGAATTGTGGCTCAGAACATCCAATACATCCTCGACCTACACCAATTGGCCAGTTTGTACCTTCGTTATATCTAATGATTGAACAGTTATTAAATGTCATAGGACCTTTACATCCAACTTTGTATAAACAGAAGTTGTTTTTAGCTCCTTCATCTCCCCACTCTTCAACGAATTCACCAGCATCAAAGTGAGCTCTTCTTTCGCAGTTATCATGGATTCTATATCCAAATGCAAATTTAGGTCTTAATAATGAATCAAGCTCAGGAACTTGCCCTGTTAAAACATAATGTAATACAACCCCAACCATATTTGCAGGATTTGCAGGACATGCAGGAATATTGATAATTGGTTTACCTTTTACTATATCCATAACTCCAACAGCACCAGTTGGATTTGGAGCAGCTGCTGGAATCCCACCAAATGTAGCACAAGTACCAACAGCTACGACAGCTGCTGAATCTTTTGCCATTCTTACAAGATGGTCATGGAAAGTTTCTCCACTTGCACCAATAGTTCCATATTGACCATTCATAGCCATAGGAATTGCACCCTCAACAAATAATAAATATTTACCTTTGAAGTGATGAACTGCTTCTTCAAGTTGTTTATCCGCATCAAAACCAGCACATGCTTGTAAAGTTTCATGATATTCTAAACTTAAAACATCAAATAATAAATCATCCACTGTTGGAGCTGAACTTCTTAAAAGTGCTTCTGAATTTCCAGCACAATCTTGTAACTCAATCCAAATAACTGGAACTCTATTCATAAGTTCAGTAGCTTCTGCAACTAATGGAGCAAACATAGGAGGTAACATAAGTGTAGCAGTTGTTGCACTAACCCACTTAAGGAAATCTCTTCTATTTACTCCCTCACTCTCTATTACTTCCATCATATCAATATCTTTAAGCGCTGGTTGCGCTTTTAACATTGATAAACGGCTTTTAACTTTTTCAAATAATGAGTTATAATACTCTTCACCCTTATTTGTTTCAACTTTACCTGATTTTTGGGTAAAAACTTTTTTTACCATATCTTGCGAATCAATCATACCTTTCACTCCTTAAAAAATGAATGTTCATTTACTTATTGTAAAATAACAATTCAAAACTTATTATTTACTTAATTTAAAAAGCCCTAAAATAGCTTTAAGATAGCATTTAAGCTCATATTTTAATAAAAAAGATTTTGGTCTGTGGTTTTATGGTAGTTAAATAATTTTTGTTCTAAAAACACCTAAGAAGATATTAATCTAATAATTTTTTAAACTTGTTACTTATATACACTTTTTTATGAATGATTATTCATTAATGAGTTGTGCAAACAGAACAAACATCAAAACTTCTTAACACAATTTTTGCAATTTCAATGTTTGGTGAGCCAATAATTGCCTTTTGAGCAATTCCTTTTTGAGTTTTATTTTGAGGTCCTAAATTCCAAACGGTTGGAGTTATTACATCATAAGATTTTATCAATCCTTTTTCAATAGTAATATCATGCATTAAAGAACCTCTACAAGCTTCAACAACGCTCATACCTTTAGCATCAACAATATCTTTTAGAGAAATTTTTGGTTTTATATAAGATTGTTCTTTTATATCAATTAAAGAGATTAATTTATTAGTTTCAAAAAGCAAAAATGCCATTTCATCAACTCTTGCCATAAC
>JAQUIV010000147.1 GCA_028681275.1 Aliarcobacter sp. | reverse complement strand
GTGCTAATCATATAAACTCAGGAAAAAAAGTAGATATGGAGATAATGAAAAATATCGAAATATTAGATAAGAAATTCCATGAGAATTTACAGAATTTAGTAGATGCAAATGCAAATAAAGAATCTAATGAAACTTTAAACAAAAATGCTAAAGATGTTGAAATGGATGCACTTCGTATTTTTGGAAATCTTAACAATGTTAAGAGGGAAGCTTGTAAGAAATAAAAGAAGTTAACTTCTTTTATTTTATTGTTGCATTTGTTTTATAAGTGCTTCTAACTCATCATTTGACATTATGTCACATGAATCTATATTTTTAGCACTTGGTGCTAAGTTATACTGACTTTTATCTATATCATTTTTTTCACAAACAAAGTTTACAACTCTTTCAATTTTTTGTCTATGTAAATCTTGATGTTGTAAGAGACCAAAAATATCAGAAACTTTATCTATCATTTTGTCTTTTTTGTGTAAAGGAAATTCCGAATCATTTATTATTTCTTCAATTGATTCGGCATTATCATAAATTAATTGGGCATTAACTTCTGACTCTTTTATAACTTCACATAGCTGGGCTATTAACTCTTCGTACGTCATAAACTTCCTTTATTTTTAAAATATTGTGACGAAGAGTTTAACTTATTTTAACTTAATAAATTTGTGTTATTTAGTTATTAATGAATTATTTCTGCAATTACTTCAGTAGCATATGAACCTTTTGGAAGATAAAATTGTATCTCCATCCAGTTTTTTTCTTCTTTATAATTACTTGAAATATCTTCAGGGAAAACCCAAGCAAATCTTCTTGCTCCATCTTCACCTGTTTTTTCTTCAAACTCTTTTTCAATTTCATAAGCTAAATCAACAGAATTTTTAACCCTATTTCCACTTAAAAGTCCAGTTGGAACTCTATCTCTTTCATTAAATTTTAAAGATTCTTCTTCTAAATCTTCAATTGTAAAAATCTTTCCAAAAGGATAATGAGATAATAAATCACCAGTCATTAATTTAAATGGATGTTTTTGTTTTTTCATCTGTTTTACAACATCAAGTGGAAGATTTAATTTTTGATAAATCTCTTTTGGCTCAAAAGCATCAATAAGTTTTGAAATTTCTATTCTTTTTGAAAGCCAAGAGTTAAAAAGGTAACTTTGGTAAGCATTGATATACATTTGTTTTAAATTTCTTCTTTTTTCTTTTAGTTTTCCATCGATAATATCTTTACCTTTTTTGTAGTTGTCACCCTCAACTCCAAATCTTTGAAAACCAAAATAGTTAGGAATTCCATAAGTTACAATTGAACCTAAAGCCTCTTCTATTTTTCTTTTTTCAACAAGCCCAACTCTTTTAAGTCTAATAAAAAATTTATTCCCTTTTAGATGCCCTACTTTAATTTTATTGTTATGATAAGTTGTTTCAAGTATTTTTAGGTTTTCGTGTTGAAAAGATTTTAATTGTTCTTCATATTTTCTATGAACAGAAATTGATTGAACAGTTAAAGCATTTTTATCTTTTAAACCTGCATATCCAAACTCTCTTGTGCTACAATTTAGATATTTTGCTAAAACTTCAATAGCATCCCAAGTTGCTAAATCTTTTTTTCTAATTTTTAAAACTAAATGCTCACCCTCACCTGAAAATTCATAAAGTGGGATTTCCGTAACTACGAAATCATCTTTGTTTTGTTTAAAAAGCACATCAATTTTTGAGTGATTTAAATATCTTTGTAATTGTTCCAATATTTTTCCTTGTTTTATTTATATTTTAAAAATGATGATTTTTACAAGTAGTTCTATATTTGCCTTTTACAGCTTTTGCAAATATATTTAAATCTACTTTATGTTTTAAAGCAATTTTATTTATTTTTTCTAAATTCTTCTCATCAAAAGAAAAAAGAATTTCATACTCTTCACCAGAACTTCCAATACTTTCATCTATTTTATTAAAAAATTCAAAACCAACTTTACTTGCTTTTGATAACTTTTCCAATTCAAAAAATAATCCATCTGAAATATCCATTGAAGCTGTAATATATGGTGCAATTTCATAAAAAAAGTATGGTTTTAATTTTGGTTTTATGAATTTCGATTTTTTTGAAATTTCTTTATTTTCAAAAAGTTTTTGTAAATCTTCTTTACAAGAACCTAAAATTCCAGTATAACAAAGTAAATCATTTTTTTTAATTCCAGATCTTAAAACTGGATTTGAAGTTTTTGAAATGATAGTTATTGAAATATCAAGTTTTTCATTTGAGATTGTATCTCCACCAATAATTTGAATATCAAACTTCTTAGCTGCTTTTTTAAATCCCTTTGCTAACTCTTTTAAATCATCATTTGTATATGATTTTGGAATTGCCACACTTAAAAGTGCATATAAAGGAATTGCGTTCATTACAATTGCATCTGAAATATTTACAATCATTGATTTATAAGCAATCTGTTTTAAACTCATCCACTCTTTTTTAAAATGGACATTTTCAAAAAAAGCATCCATTGAGTAAACAAAACCATCAATAAACGCACCATCATCGCCAATAATTTTGTTATTTGAAAATTGTTTTATAAAAAATTCTTCTTTATTCATACCTTTATTATATCAAAGATGAGCAAAATATACACGATGTTTTCATATTTTTAAATAAATTTCCAAAGAGGATAAAAAATATCCCATTTATTTTACAAAAATTGTTGTATAATATTTTTTTAAATAATTTAATTAGGAGATACTATGCCAAAAATTAACAAATATGTTGATATCGATACTGTTGAAAGAGAAGCAAAAAAAGATTTAATAGATAGACACAGTCCATTTATTCACTGTGCAGCAACTGCAAAAAAAGGTGAACCATTTGAAGTAACTGTTAAAATGGGTAACGAATATACTCATCCAGATGATTTTGATCATTACATTGAATCTGTAACTTTATATAATGGTGATATTCAATTAGCTAAAGCTTCTTATGTTCCAGGAACATTAGGAAATGTTAAAGCTCATAATACAACTACATTTACAATCATCCCAACTGGTTCAAAATTAAACTTAGTTGCTCACGGTTACTGTACAAAACACGGTATCTGGGAAGGTACACC
>JAQUIV010000045.1 GCA_028681275.1 Aliarcobacter sp. | reverse complement strand
ATATTTTTTTTATTAATCCTATTTTTAATAACTATTTTTTCTGTTCTTTTGTATTTCAAAACAAAAACTTCAAGAGTAGAAAAATTAGTTTCTGGTGAATGTCCATCTTGTAAACAAAAAGCTAAAATATTTTTTGATGAGAAAACAAAAACTACATTTAAATCTGAAATTATAAAATCAAGAGTTCTACAAAATCACGGATGTTCAGGAGTAAATGATGTTGAATTTACTTGTAGTTCATGTGGATTAAAAGAAGTACACTCTACAAATTTATTACCATCAAGTTGTGGTTTATGAAATTTTTAATATTTATATCATTAACAACACTATTTCTTTTTTCAGGTTGTGCAACAAAAGAAGAGATAATTTCTCAAGAGCAAAAAACTGAAGAAACACAGCAAGATAATATAAAAACTGATGCAAAAAATATGCAAGCGGTGACTTTTAATGATATTGATGGATTTTATAGGGATGATTTAAATCATGCTTTAGAAGTGTTCAAAAAAGATTGTAAAAAATCAAAAAAAAATGAATTATTTATGAATGTTTGTCATAAAGCAGAATATGAAACTGATGGATATAAATTTTTTACTATAAATTTCCAGCCATATAAACTTTTAGATAGTAACTCTTCGGATGAAGGGACAATTACCGGATATTATGAACCACTTCTTTATGGAAGTTTGCAAAAAAATAAAAGATATAAATATCCAGTTTATAAAACTCCAAAAGATATGATGATTGTAGATTTTGTATCTGCCTATCCTGAACTTAAAACTTATAAATTAAGAGGAAAATTGGTTGATAATAGAGTTATTCCTTATGATTCAAGGGAAGAGATAGAAAAAAATCCAAATAAAAATCTTGAAGTAATAGCTTATGTTGATAATAAATTTGATTTATTTTTACTTCATGTTCAAGGTTCAGGAAAAATTTTACTTGATAATGGTGAGTTAATTAATGTTGGTTATGCTGAACAAAATGGGAGAAAATTCAAAGGAATTGGAACTTATATGCTTAATCGTGGGTATATAACTAAAGATGAATTATCGGCTCAGGGTATGAAAAAATATATAGATAAAAATCCTTCAAAAGCAGATGAAATTCTAAATCAAAACGAGAGTTATGTTTTCTTTAAAAAATCTAATCAAGGTGCAACGGGAGCATTAGGTAGTGTTTTAACTGCCAAAAGAAATCTTGCAGTTGATAGAAGTGTTATTCCTCTTGGAATGCCAGTTTTCCTTAGTACAAAAAATCCAGTTGATAAAAAACCTATAAATCAATTAATGGTTGCTGCTGATGTTGGTGGAGCTATAAAAGGTGATATTCGAGCTGATTTCTTTTGGGGATATGGAGAAGATGCTTTTGCTTATGCTGGAAAAATGAAAGAAAAAGGGAAAATGTATATTTTAATGCCTAAAAAATAGTTGTTGCTTACATGCAACAACCATTTCCACAACAGTTATCTCTAGCTGGGTTATAAAACGAAATCACATAACTTGTAAACATCTCTTGAACATCAAATTCATGTTTTCCACAAAACTCTTTATTCATTTTTTCCATCATTTCAATAGCTTTATTTTTTGCTTCTTCTCTTGATTCAAAGTGTAATGTTCCATCCATATTACTATTTTTAAAACAACTACATTGATTTGATACAACAACTTTATACATAAAAATCCTTATAAAATATATGTGAAAGGGTAACCAATTTTTTATTAAAGCAATTTAAGAAGAAAAAAAGGATAAAATAATATATCAACTGATTTAAAAAAAGGAAAATAATGCACATCACAAATCTTATCTCTTTATATTTTGGAAAGTTCGCTAAAAAGCAGTTTCCATCAATTATTCAAAAATTCATAAATGCAAGTTATGTAAAATTGATGGGTTTAAATATGAGTGAATTTAAACATTCAAGATATTATAAATCTTTAAATGACTTATTTACAAGAGAATTAATCATAAAAAGAGAGATAGATGAAACGACTGGTGTAATTATTTCCCCAACTGATAGTTTAATCACACAATGTGGACAAATTCAAAATGATATTGCATTACAAATAAAAGGTATGGAATATAGTGTTGAAGAGTTATTAACTTATTATTGTTCATCAAATTTTGAAAGAATTAAAAATGGTTCTTTTATGAATTTTTATTTATCACCAAAAGATTACCACAGATACCATGCACCTTGTGATTTTAAACTTTTAAAGTTAATCCATGTTCCAGGTAAACTTTATCCAGTTAATTTAAAATATCTAAACAAAGAGTTTGAACTTTTTGTTCAAAATGAAAGAGTTATTTTAGAGTGTGAAACAAATGGAAAAATTTTTTATATGGTTTTTGTTGGTGCTTTAAATGTAGGACAAATGGTATTTGAATTTGAAAATAGAGTTGAAACAAATACAAATGCAAAAGAGATGAAAGTTTATACTTATGAAAATATTGAAATTTCAAAAGGTGAATGTTTAGGATATTTCAAAATGGGTTCAACTGTTGTAATGTTATGGGAAAATGAGATGATTGAACTTGATAATTTGTTAAATCAAAATGTAAAATTTGGTCAAAAAATAGCAAAAGTATTATAAATAAATTTAAGAATTGGATAAAAAGTGAATAATAAAATATTTCTAAAAATTGGTTGGTTATTTATATTAAGTTTATTAGCTTACTTGTTTTTTGTAGTATTTTTTTTATCACCAAAAGTAAATGATTATTTAACTCAAACTGAAATAGAAAATTCAAAAACACAATTTAATAAAGTTGTTTCAATAATAAATAATAAATCAAGAACTCTTTCAAACAAAGAAGAGTTAAAAAAAGAGCTTGAGTTATTATTAACAAGTTTTACTTTAGGAAAAACAGGACATATTTATTTAGTTAATAGTTCTGGAAAAGTTATTTTTGATCCAAGTGGAGAGTTTAAAAACCAAGAAGAGTTAAGTATAGTTTTACCTCATATTGGCAAAAAATTAATTGATGAACTAAAATATGCCTACGATAAAAGAGAAACTTTAGAGTATAACTGGAATAGAGTTTATGACCCATATAATTATACTTACAAAAAAATATCATGGGTTGAATATGATAAAAATTTAGATTGTTATATTATCTCATCAATCTATAAAGAAGATTTTTCATCTTTTATTCAAGGGATTAATTCTTTAATTTTAAATATCTCTATGCTTTTATTTGGAGTTTTAGCAATAATTGGGATTGTTATTACAGTAAAAGTAATTGCTCCAATTAATAAAATGTTTTCAGAAGTGCAAAAAGCAAATGTAAATCCTGAAACCTTTGATAATGGACTTAAACCAAAGGATGAAATAGGATTTTTAGCTACACAATTTAATACTTTACTTGACCAAGTTGAGACAAATAGAAAAACTTTTGAAGATCAAGTGCAAGTGAAAACAAAAGAGATTCAAGATAGATTGTATTATGATGAATTAACAAATCTAAAAAATAGAACAGCTCTTGAAGATGATATAAAAGATGATGATTTTGTATCAATTGCTTTAATAGATATTGACTCGTTTGATGATATAAATGAACTTTATGGATTTTCAACTGGAAATTTGGTTTTAATTGAAGTTGCAAAAATTTTAAATGAATTTTCATCAAGATATAGTGTTGGAGTTTATAGAATATATGGAAATGTATATTGTTTAGCTGACAAAAAGATGATGGGATTCTCTAAATATAATGAATTTATAGAAGAGTTAGTAAAACTTTTTAAAAATAGACCTATTTTTATTGAAGAGTTGCAAATTGATATTTTTATAAATATTACTTTAGGTATTTCAATTGCCCAAGAAGAACCAATTAAAACAGCTGGAATTGCACTTAAAAAAGCTAAAAAAACAAATCTTCCATTTTTTGTATATAACAATGATATTGATACTAAAGAGATTATCAAAAAATCAATGTATTGGCGAGAAAAACTAAAAAAATCGATTGAAGAAAATGCTGTAATACCATTTTATCAAGCAATCTATGATAGAAATAAAAATATTGTTAAATACGAAACTTTAATGAGAATAAAAGATACAAATGAAAATGGTGAAACTATTTATTTAAGTCCATATTTATTTTTAGATATTTCTGTTAAAACTAAACAATATTTGTTGTTATCAAATCAAGTAATATCAAAAGCTCTAAGTGATTTATCAAAAACAGATAAACAAATATCGATAAATTTGAGTTTCAAAGATATTTTAGATGATGAATTTATCACTTCTTTGGATAAAAACTTAGATAAAATTGATAGTATTGATAAACCTAGAATTGTATTTGAAATATTAGAAAGTGATTATATTTCTGATTATACTTTACTTGAAGAGTTTATTATGAAATATAGAAATCAAGGTATAAAAATAGCGATTGATGATTTTGGAACAGGATATTCTAATTTTGCCCATATTTTAAAAATCAGACCAAATTATATAAAAATTGATGGTTCATTAATCAAAAACCTAAATATCGATAAAAATTCATATGAAATGGTAAAATCAGTGGTTGATTTTAGTAAGGCTTTAAATATAAGAACTATTGCAGAATTTATTCATTCTGAAGAAGTATTTAACATCGCTTTAGAGTTAGGTGTTGATGAATTCCAAGGTTTTTATTTAGCAGAACCTGCTACAAATATTTTTTAATTTTAATTAAACAAAAGTTTATTGTTGTAGAATTAAAATAAAAGAAAAGGATTAAAAATGTCAACTATTACAGAATTAGGAACATTAGCATTAGCTGGTACTAAAAAAGGAAAAATTTCTATTTCAAATGTAACTGAACCTTATGGAAAAGATACTGCTGATATCGTTAGTATCGGTATTTCTTTAAATGGTCAAGATATTCAATGGAAGTCACATATTCCTTATGAAAACTTAGAAGAAGTAATAGCAATATTACAAAAAGCATTAGATAATAAAAAATAAATTTCATACAATTTTATGAAATAATTTTGTGATATAATATCCTTTTAAAGAGGTTTATTATGTCACAAAAAAAAATTATAGGTAGAAGAGAAATAATATCTATTTTAGATTTAGAACTGTTCGATTTAGATGCAAAAGTTGATACAGGTGCTGATTCTAATTCCCTACATTGTGATGATATTTTTATTGATGATGAAAAATTTGTAAATTTTACATTATTAGATGAAATTCATCCTGCTTATCATGGTAAAAAAATGAAAGTGCCACTTTATAAACTCAAAAGAGTTAAAAGTTCAAATGGAACTGTACAATTAAGAGCTTCCATAAAAGTTGATATACTATTTTTTGGTAAAAAATATAAAACTGTAATTTCTTTAACAGATCGTTCTGATATGAAATATCCAATGTTAATAGGAAGAAAGTTTTTATCAGAGCGTTTTTTAGTTGATGTTTCACAAGAATATCTTACAAAAGCCAAATAGAAGAGGTTAAAATGAGAATTTATGTTTTATCAAGAAATGAAGATTTATATTCAACTAGAAGATTAGTTGAAGAAGCAAATTCAAAAGGCTGGGAAGTTAGTGTAATTGATTATCTAAAATGTACAATTGAAATTATGAAAAATGAACTTGTTGTAAATTATGAGGGGAAAGTTTTACCAACTCCCGATGCAATAATCCCTAGAATTGGAGCAAGTAAAACTTTTTATGGTGCTGCAATGGTGAGACACTTTGAAATGATGGACGTATTTAGTACAACAGGAAATTTAGCACTTACAAGAAGTAGAGATAAATTAAGAAGTTTACAAGTTCTATCAAAAAATGGTGTTGATATGCCAAGAACAGTTTTTGCTTCAAATAAATCAAATGCAAAAGATGTTATTGCTCTAAGTGGTGGAGCGCCTTTGGTTCTAAAAATTTTAGAAGGAACTCAAGGTGTTGGAGTTGTTTTAGTTGATAGTGAAAAAGCTGCAAAATCAGTTCTTGATGCCTTTTATGGTATGGATGTAAATTTACTTGTTCAAGAGTATATAGAAGAAGCAGGTGGAGCTGATATTAGGGCTTTTGTAGTAAATAATGAAGTTGTTGGTGCTATGAAAAGACAAGGTGCAGAGGGAGATTTTAGATCAAACTTACATCAAGGTGGAAGTGCAACAGCATATAAACTTAATAGAAAAGAAAAAGCAACAGCAATTGCCGCAGCAAGGGCTATGGGACTTGGAGTTTGTGGAGTTGATATGATTCCCTCAAGAAGAGGACCACTTGTAATGGAAGTAAATTCAAGTCCTGGTTTAGAGGGAATTGAGAAATCTACGAATATAAATATAGCTTCAAAAATAATGGATTATATTGAAAATAGTGTAAAACCAAAATGTCCGATTAATCCTAAAAAAAGAAAAATTAAAAAAGACAAAATAGGTGCATAAAGCACCTATTCATAACTATTTATAAGGAATAGTTTCCCTTAATTCTTGCATCCATAATGCCATGCCACCATATAAGTGAGCTGTATTTTTATATCCTTGTTCTATTAAAAAATTTCCTATATTTCTAGTTCTGTTTGCATGTGCACAAATTAAAACGAAAGTTTGATTTTTTGAAGTAACAAGTTTTTCAAATTTTTCCATCCATTTTTCAATATCATATTCACCATATTCATCAAAAAAAGTTATCAAATGAGCATTTTTTATAACACCTGTTCGATTCCATTCATCTTCTCTTCTAACGTCTATCATTACGATATTATCATTAATCATTTTTTCAACAATTTTTGGTGTCAAATCTACTAATTTATTCATTTTATTCCTTTAAAGAAAAAAAATATTAACATAAAATATATAATAAGAACTTATATAACTTAACAAATTTACAATTATAAATTTTGTATAAACAAACTCTTTATAAAGATTAAATATAATAAAAGAAATTTAAAAGGTAGATAATGAAAAAAGTATTTTTAGTATTTTTAATTAGTTTAACGACTCTTTTTGCTTATGAAGAACTAAACATGAATAATTTTGAGAGTAAGATAAAAGGTAAAAATGTAATTGTGGATTTTTATGCACCATGGTGTCCTCCTTGTAAAATTGTTGCAAACAATTTAGAAGATTTTGATGTATCAAAACCTGAAAATGTTCAAATTTATAAGGTAAATGTTGATGATGAATTAACTCTTGCTAAAAAATATGGTGTTTCAAAACTTCCAACTTTAATATATTTTAAAGATGGGAAAATGGTAAAAGATTATGTTGGTGTTTTAACTCCACAAGAGTTACTTGAAGCTTCAAAAGAAAATTTTAAATAAAGATAATAAATGAAAAAAATCTTATTATTAATATCGATTTTTATTTATTCATTTTCAGCTGGAATAAATCAAACATATTTAGAGCCAAATGAGGCTTTTATCCCAAGTTTTACGAAAAATCAGGATAACTTAAATTTTAAATTGAATTTAGGGAAAGATATATATCTTTATGATGACAAATTAAAAGTATTCATTACAAAACCTGAAAAAATAGAGATTACAAAAGAGATAAATATTCCAAAACCTGTTGCTTATCAAGAGTTTATAGTTCAATTTAATAACCTTGATTTAACTATTCCTTTTTCTTTATTAAAATCAAAAGTTGATTCAAATGAGTATGAAATAGAAGTTAAATTTCAAGGATGTTCAAAACTTGGACTTTGTTATGCTCCTATGAGTGAAAAATATATTTTAACTTTAGGTGAAGCAAAAGAAGAGATAAAAAAACAAGAGATAACAAAAGAGGTAGAAAAAACTTCAGAGACAACAACTTTAAATGAAACAGATTCAATTGCAAATAGTTTAAAAGATGGAAATATTCTTTTAGTTTTAGTTACATTTTTTGGTTTTGGATTATTACTTTCTTTAACACCTTGTGTTTTTCCAATGATTCCTATTTTATCTTCAATAATTGTAGGTGCTTCAAAAAATGAAGATATGACAGCTAGTCGTGGTTTCTTTTTATCTTTAGTTTATGTGCTTTCAATGAGTGTTGCTTATACAATTGCTGGAATTATTGCAGGAGTTTTTGGAGCAAATTTACAAGCTGCTTTACAAAATCCTTATGTTTTAGTGGTTTTTGCTTTAGTTTTTGTGGCACTTGCTTTTTCAATGTTTGGTTATTTTGAGATAAAACTTCCAGAATCTTTGCAAACAAAATTAAATAAAACAACTGATGGAAAAGAGAAACAAGGAATTGCTGGAATTGCAATTATGGGATTTTTATCAGCTTTAATAGTTGGTCCTTGTGTTGCTCCTCCACTTGCAGGTGCTTTAGTTTATATTGGTCAAACGGGTGATGCAGTTCTTGGTGGAATGGCTTTATTTGTAATGAGTTTAGGAATGGGAGTTCCTCTTTTACTTATTGGTTTAGGTGCTGGAAAATTCATGCCAAAACCTGGTGGTTGGATGGAAAGTATTACAAAAATCTTTGGAATTGTAATGCTTGGTGTTGCTATTTGGTTACTAGAAAGGGTTTTAAGTGCTGCTGTAATTATGTCTTTATGGGCATTATTATTGCTTGGAAGTGCTATATATTTAAGAACATTTACAAATATGATTACTGAATTAATTAGTTCAGTTTTATTTATTTTAGGAGTAGTTTTATTGGTTGGACTCATAAGTGGTGCTACAAATCCATTAAATCCACTTGAAAAACTAACAAGTTATAAAAATGTAGTAACTACAAATGGTTTAGTTTTTCAAAAAGTAAAAAGTATAGCTGAACTTGAACTTGCAATTAAAAATTCATCTAAACCTGTAATGTTAGATTTTTGGGCTTCATGGTGTGTAGCTTGTAAAGAGTTAGAAGAGATAACATTTAAAGATGAAGAGGTTATCAAAAAACTTCAAGGCTTTACACTTTTAAAAGCTGATGTTACAGCAAATAGTGATGATGATAAAGCTTTACAAATAATGTTTGGAGTTGTTGGTCCTCCTGCACTTATTTTTTGGGATAAAGATAAAAACATAGTTAAATCTTCAAAAATTGTTGGTTATAAAAATCCAAAAGAGTTTTTAGAAATAATCAACAAAAACTTTTAAAAGAGGAATTTTCCTCTTTTAAATAAAATTTACCTATAATAAATTTTTTAGGATTTATTATGGAACTCTCAATAGAATTTTTAATCATTTTTTCAATAATAGTTTTTATCTCTTCTTTAGTTCATGGAACAATTGGTTTTGGTTTTCCTATGATTGCCACGCCACTTCTTGCAATGGTTACGGATATGAAAACAGCTATTATTTGTATTGCAATTCCAACTCTTTTGATTAATCTCATCTCTATTTTTAGTGAAGGAAATTTTTTACAAGCACTAAAGCGATTTTTTCCTTTGGCTATTTTAGCAATGATAGGAAGTGCCATAGGTACACAAATACTCATTTATTCTAGTTCGGAATTTTTTAAATTGTTATTGGCATTTTCTATTTTTTTATATCTATTTATTCAAAAATTTAAAATACAAATGAATTGGATAAAAGAAAAGAAAAAATTATCGATGATAGTTTTTGGATTAAGTGCAGGAATTATTGGTGGTTTAACAAATGTAATGGCATCGATTTTAATAATATATTCACTTGAATTAAAACATACAAAAAAAGAGATAATTCAATCATCAAATTTATGTTTTTTATTTGGAAAAATTATTCAAATAGTTCTTTTTACAATTCACGGCTCATTTACTCAAGAGATATTAATAAGTTCATTTAGTGGTTTAATAGTTGTTTTATTTGCTATGTTTTTTGCTCTTAAAATAAAAAATAAGATTCCAAAAGAGAGTTATGTAAATGTGATAAAAGTAGTTTTATTTTTAATAGCGAATGTTTTGATTTATCAAACAATTATTTAAAAGGAAGAAAAACTTCCTTTTAAATGTTAGATAAATATAAATGCACCTAAAATCATAACACCTAGATATAAAGCTCCAAACATTGCACCTAAAGCCCACCATTTTCCTTGAGAAATATATCCAGCTCCATACCAAATAGGTGATGGTCCAGTTCCATAAGGAGTTATAATTCCCATAACACCAAGGCTTCCTGCTAAAATAATAGTAAATGGAATTACTTGTTCAGGAGTTAAAAGACTAACTGCAATTGTCATAAATATAGGAACTAATGCCGTAACATGTGCTGTAACACTCGCAAAAAAGTAGTGTAATAGGAAAAATAAAACAAGTAATGAAATAATAAGAGTTGTTGGAGCCATCCCTGATAACATCGCTTGTGTATTTGTTCCAATCCAAGCTAAAACACCAACTTTTTGAAGTCCAGATGCCATTGCAACTAAAGATGAGAACCAAATTAAAACGTCAAATGCAGCTTTATTTGAAATTAAATCATCCCAAGTAATAACATTTGTTAAAACCATAACCGCAACTATTGAAATTGCAACTGTTGTTGAATCTACACCTAATTCACTTCCAAATATCCATAAAACCAATGCAACTGTTGCAAGTCCAGCCATTAAATACTCTTTAAAAGTAATTGCACCTAATGTTTTTAATTCTTCTGCTGCCCAAGCTGGAGCTTCAGGAGATTGTTTTTGAGTTGGTGGATAAACAACATAAGTAAGCCAAGGAGTAAGTAAAAACAATGGAATCATAAGTGGTAACATAACAGATGACCATTCAACCCAACTAATAGCATGACCTGTACTTTTTGTGATTAAATCAACTGCAAGTAAGTTTGGAGCAAGAGCCGTTAAAAACATTGAACTTGTAATACAAGTAGTTGCTATTGCAACCCAAGAGATATAAGCTCCTAATTTTCTTGGATCTTTATCTGGCCACGAATCAAAAATATGTGGGATATTAATAGCAACAGGGAAAACAGAACCACCACTTCTTGCAGTGTTTGATGGCATAAATGGAGCTAAAACTAAATCTGAAAATGCAACAGCATAACCAAGACCAAGTGAACTTTTTCCCATATATTTAATCATGATTAATGATACTCTTTTTCCAAGACCAGTTTTTTTGTAACCAAGTGCAAACATAAATGCTGCAAAAATTAACCAAATAACACTGTTTGAGAACCCTGATAATGCCCAATTGATACCATCTTTTGGACTTCCCATTAATCCTAAAAGTGCAACAAGTGAAATACCTGTAAACCCAACAAGTGCAGCTGGAACTGGCTCTAAAATAAGACCAATAACAACAGCAAAAAACACTGCTAAAAAGTGCCAACCATTTTCAGTTAAGCCCGTTGGTGCAGGAATAAACCAAAGAATAGCTAAAACGGCAATAGGGATAATCATTTTTATTGCTTTAGTAGACATAAAATCCTCCTAATATATTTTTATTATTATATAACTTTTAGGTTACAATAAGATTATAAGTTACTGAAAAATGAATAATTATTCAGTTTTCAGTAAAATAGGCATTTATCTAACATTTGATATACTTCTTGAAAATTATAAAAAAGGGTTCAGATGAACTTTGAAACAATTTTAGGTAGTGTTGATTTTTTAGAATTCTTAAGAGGTAAAAAAGCTACATTTTTATTAAGTGCAAGTGTTACAAAAACTTGTGAAATTCCAAATATCTCACAAGCTGGAATACCAGGAAAATTGTATTTAACACCAACTTTAGATGCAGAATTTTTATGTACAAAAGAGGTTCGTTCTTTAGAAGATATTGCAAAAACTCCAAAGGGAGTTCCAACTCCAGCGTTAATTACAAGAGCTATTCACGAATTAAAAGCTTTTTCAAATATTGAGATTTTAAATTTAGGATTGGAAATTAGTCCTAAAATTGATTATTTTAAAATTCATAATTTTGATATAAAACCAAGTGGAAGAATTGATGATGGTGCAAAAATTAATGCCTTTGAGATTTTCCAAAAGGGTTTAGAGTTTGGGCAAAATTTTCAAACTAATGATGATTATGTAATTTTAGCAGAATCAATTCCAGCAGGAACTACAACAGCAAATGCAACTGCAAAAGCTTTATCTTATGATTGTGAAGGATATTTTTCAAGTTCATTCAAAAATAATCCAAGTGATATAAAAAATCAAACAATAGAAAAAGCTCTAAAAAGAGTAAATTTAAATGGTGATTTATTTGAAATTCTTTCAAGTGTAAGTGATAATATGATTATTTTTAATGCTGGGTTTATACTTGGAAGTAGGGCAAATAATCTAAAAATTGTCCTTGCTGGTGGAACTCAAATGGCTAGTGTTTTACTTGTTGTGAATTCGATTTTAAGAAGTATGGAAGGAACAGTTGATTCTTCAAATCTTGCATTATGTACAACAAAATGGATAAATAAAGATGAAAATTCAAATATAAAAGCACTTTTAGAACAATTAGATTTTCCAATAAATGCTTATGCTAGTGATTTTGATTTTGCCTTATCAAATCATCCTGCTTTAAAACTTTACGATGAAGGTGAAGCAAAAGAGGGCGTAGGGTGTGGTGGAGCGTTGTGTTACGCAACAATTAATGGTTTATCAAAAGAAGAAATAATAAAAAAAATAGAGAGTTTTTTAGGATGAAAATAAAAATATTATCAGCACTTTTATTTACTGTTTTATTGAGTGGATGTAGCTTACAAGAAGAACCAAAAGTTCAAGAGTGGAAAATCCAAAATGACCCATATTACATAAATAGAAAAAGTCAATTTGAGGTTTTAACTATGAATGAAAAATACACAACTATGATGTTAGGTGATTCAATAACAGATGAGGGTTTATGGGATGAACTTTTAAATAGTGATAAAGTTCAAAATAGAGGAATAAGTGGTGATACTACAAGTGGAGTTTTAGATAGACTTGATTCAATCTCTTCAAATATTCAACAAGTTTTTATAATGATTGGTGTTAACGATATTATGAGAGGAAAAGAGGTTGATGAGATTTATTCAAATTATCTAAAAATAATCAAAACCTTCAAAGACAAAAATATAAAAGTATATATTCAATCAACACTTTATATTGGGGAAACTAGAAAAGTAAATTTTAATCCAAAAGTTGAAGAGTTAAATAAAAGATTAGAAAAATATGCAAGTGAAAATAAAATCACTTTCATAAATCTAAATCCTATTTTTGCACCAAATAAAGTGCTAAAAAAAGAGTTCACGGCTGATGATTTACATTTAAATGGAAGTGCTTATAAACTTTGGGCA
>JAQUIV010000146.1 GCA_028681275.1 Aliarcobacter sp. | reverse complement strand
CGATTGTTCCAGCAAATACATTTTTCTTACCTTTTTTCTCAACAGTTAATAAACCATCTTGAATAGCTTGGTAAGGAATAGCATTAACTAAATCTCTTAAAGTAATACCTGGTTGCATTTCACCTTTAAATCTTACTAATACAGATTCTGGCATAGTTAAAGGCATCATACCTGTAACACCTGCGAATGCGATTAATCCTGATCCAGCTGGGAATGAGATACCAATTGGGAATCTTGTATGAGAATCTCCACCAGTACCTACTGTATCTGGTAAACATAATCTATTTAACCATGAGTGAATAACACCATCACCTGGTCTTAATGTAACTCCACCTCTTGAGTTGATGAAATCTGGTAAAGTATGTCTTAATTTAATGTCAGCTGGTTTTGGGTAAGCAGCTGTGTGACAGAATGATTGCATAACCATATCAGCACCAAAAGATAATGCAGCAAGTTCTTTAATCTCATCTCTTGTCATAGGTCCAGTTGTATCTTGTGATCCAACAGTTGTAGCGATTGGCTCAACATACATACCTGGTTTAACACCAGCAACACCACAAGCTTTTCCTACCATTTTTTGAGCTTGAGTATAACCTTTTCCATTATCAGCTGGTTGTGCAGCAGCAATAAATGCAGTTGAAGCATCTAAACCTAAAGCAGCTCTAGCTTTTGCAGTTAAACCTTTACCAATAATTAAAGGAATTCTTCCACCTGCTCTCATTTCGTCTGTTAATGTATTTGGAGCTAAGTCAAATTTAGAAACAACAGCACCATCTTTTTCAATTACACCAGCGTATGGTTTAATTGTAATAACATCACCAGTTTCTAAAGCGTCAACTGGAGCTTGAATAGGTAAACATCCTGAATCTTCAGCAGTGTTGAAGAAAATTGGAGCAATGATAGAACCAATTACAACTCCACCTGTTCTTTTATTAGGAACACCTGGAATATCTCTTCCCATATGCCATTGAACAGAGTTGATTCCTGATTTTCTTGAAGAACCAGTTCCAACAACGTCACCAACATAAGCTAAAGGGTAACCTTTTTGTTTTAATTCAGCCATTTTTTCTAATGGTTTTTCCATTCTTGATTGTAACATTGCAGTTGCGTGTAATGGAATATCTGCTCTTGTAAATGCAACAGTTGCAGGAGATAAATCATCTGTATTTGTTTCACCTGGGATTTTATATACAGTTAATGTGATTGCTTCTTCTAAAGCTGGTTTATTTGTAAACCACTCAGCATTTGCCCATGATTCAATAACTTTTTTAGCTTCTGCATTTCCAGCATCCATTAAATCTTTTACATCATTGAATGAGTTATAAACTAAAATAGTATTTTTTAATTGCTCAGCAGCAGCACCTGCAACTTCAGCGATTTTTAAAGCTTCAACTAATGGTGGTACATTATATCCACCCATCATTGATCCTAAAATCTCGATAGCATCAGTTTTAGAAATAACTGAACAAGAAACTTTTCCTTGAACAATATCATTTAAAAATGCAGCTTTAACATAAGCAGCATCATCAACACCTGGATTGATTTTGTTTTTGAATAAATCTAAACAGTATTCTGCTTCAACAACAGAACTAGCTTTTAATAATTCTACTAACTCAGCAGTTTGTTCAGCAGTTAAAGGTAATGCAGGTAAACCACCCTCATTAAGTCTTTCTTGCGTATGCGCTTTATAATTAGCTAATAAACTCATATAATATCTCCTCTTTTATTTTAGAAAGTTGGCTAAATTATATCATAAAGAAAAAAATTAACATGTACAAGTTTTGTAAAGAATTGTACAAGTTTGTATTTATGTCTTAAAAAGTTACATTAACTCTATAAATAGGATTTCTTTTTATTCTTTATTTTTAAATTTTACTTTAAAATCAATTATCAATGTACAAATTTTGTACAAAAGATTTATTATTTGTTCAATTAGTTTTTAGTACCATTTATAAACAAAGTAAATTTAAAAAAACTCAAGAGAAAAAATGATTAAAAAGCTTCAAAACAAACTTCACAACGAGATTCCTCTAACAAAAATGATGGGAATAAAAGTTCAAGAATACAATGAAAAAGAGCTAATAACAACAGCTCCATTAAACATAAATATAAATGACAAAGGTACAGCTTTTGGCGGAAGTTTAGCAACAATGACTATAATTTCTGCATGGAGTTTATGTTGGCTGATTACAGAAGAGTTAGGATTACAAAGTAATAATATTGTAGTTATAAAAAATGAACACTCTTATAAAAAACCTGTAACAAAGGATATTATCTGCTTTACAACAAAACCATCTGTTGAAGAGATTGAAATATTGAAAAATAAACTTCTTACAAAAAAAAGTGCCTCAATAAAAATAAAATCACAAATAATTGAAGATGGTGAAATTTGTGTTGATTTTATTGGTTATTATGTAATTAAACTTTGAAAAGAGCCAAAATGTCAGATAAAATTGAAATAAACATAGCAAAACTTGGGGAAAAAGTTTTAAGAAAAAAAGCTAAAAAAATAAAAAATACAAAAAGCGAGAAAACAAAAAAAATAGTTTCTATCATGCTTAAAACTTTGGAAAAATCAAATGGAGTTGGACTTGCCGCTCCTCAAATCTCTATTTCAAAACAAATAATGGTAATTTCTTCAAAACCAAATGATAGATACCCAAATGCTCCAATTATGAAAGATTTAGTTTTAATAAATCCAAAAATCATAAAAACTTCAAATAAAAAAAATAAAGATTGGGAAGGATGTCTAAGTATTCCAGGAATTAGAGCAAAAGTAGCAAGATATAACAAAATAAAAGTACAATATAAAACTTTAGAAAATAAGAAAAAAACTATTGTTTTCAAAGATTTTATAGCTAGGATTTTTCAACATGAATATGACCATTTAATAGGTCTTGCGTATATCGATAGAGTAAAATCGAACAAAGATATTATTAGTGAAGAAGTTTATTTCAAAACAATAATAAGTCAAAAATAATTTTGCTACAATTTCACTAAATTTGAATAGGATAGTTTATGGTTAAATATATTGTTGGAATAATTGTAGCTCTTACATTTAATGGATGTATTGTTGGTGATACTTTAGCATTACCATTTAGAGTTGTAGGTGATGTTGCACA
>JAQUIV010000044.1 GCA_028681275.1 Aliarcobacter sp. | reverse complement strand
ACATCAAGTTCATCCCAACCTCTTTGTTTCATCTCTTCTTTAGTTGTAGGTAAAAATTTATTTGGTTTATTAATATTACTCATTATTCTTCTTTAAAATATATTAGTTTTTTCGTATTGTGCCCAAATATATTTTAACCCCTACTATGAAAAAAACTAAACCCTTTTTGTCAGGTTTTCATCGATTTTTTTAATATCTAAAACCATTGCAACTTTTGAAACTTCTAAGTCAGTTATTTCAACAATACTTTCAACCAAAGTTCCACTTCCTAAGAAATGATTTTGAATATGTTGAATTGATTTTTCTTCCACAACACTTACAGTTTCAAGTGAAGATACTAAAATTCCAACACAATGTTCAATATTATCTTTATCATATTCAACCAAAATAATATTAGTTAGTTTTTCATCTGTAATCTCTTCATTTACAAAATCTCTAATATCTAAAACAGCAACTAACTTATCTTTGTGTAAAACCATTCCTTTAAAATGGTTCTTTTTATCCATATCAATAGATGCTTGTAACTCCTCTATTCCTGTTGATTCTATTACATTTTTTGCATTTACAGCTAAGAATTTTTTACCTAAATAGAATGTTGCTAACTCTACACTTGTTGGAGTATATTTTGCTTTTGAAGTTGTTGAGAATTTTGATTTTTTGCTATCTAAGAATACATTACACTCTTTTTTCCCAATATAGATAAATACAAAACATAAAACATCATTTTTATAGTCATCTACCCTACTTTTATACTCTCGGTAGCCATTTGAACATTTAACTGCAACTGCATAATATTTATTATTTAGTTCAATTATTTGACTTTTTTGTTGAGCATTTTTTAAACTGAAAAATTTATCATCAATATTTAAATAAGAATCCACTTGGAAATTATCATTTGTAGATGAAATTATCTTTTTATCTTTGTCTGTAAAAAGTGCAAATATTCCAGATATTTTATTCCCATCTATATCTCTTGGTAAACTCTCATCAAGCATTGCGTTAAATTGAGGAGTTGAGTCAAATACAACTGCAATTCCTCCTGTAATTACTTTTTCATCTTTAAATGATCTAATTGCACTACTATAAATATATGTTGATTCATTATCATAAAGTGCAGATTTTTCAAATTTTGAAACACAATATTTTGAAGTATCTCTTAAATTCAGAGTTTTTTCAACCCACTCTTGTGTTAATATTTTTCCAATTAAATATTCATTATTTTTATTTGATACGGCTATTACTTTTCCATTTTTATCGAAAACTAAAATATTTGTATAAACTGTGTATAAACCATTTATATAGTGTAAAATACTAGTTATTTCTTCTTTTTTGTCTATTAAACTATTATAATCATCAAACGCTTCTCTAAAATATGAAGTTAATGCCCACCATCTACAATCATTTGCTCTTTCATATAGATTTCTATCCATAATATCAATAGCAAGTGAAGATAAAAATTCACTATCTTTTAAAATCGAAGTGATAATTGTTTGATTTAAATTACTAAGTGATGAATTTGCTTTATTTCCAGTAACTCCAATCTCATTTAAAAGTGATTTTGAAAACTCTCTATTTACAGAGTTTAGTTTACTTTGAGCAATATTCCCATTCCAAATAACTCGACCTAAATTATCTTGAATTGTTTTACTTTTATAAAAAACCTCTTTTAACTCTTTTGAAAAATGTTGTTCATTATCCATCATAGAGTTTATAATATTGTAATCCACATCTAAAGAGTTTAATTCATCACTTAAAAATGCATAATCCAATGGAATCATTATATGCCCATACCATTTAAGTCCATAAAACCCTTGATAACCATTTGTTTTACAAGTTTTTGCTAAATAATCTCTACCTGCAAATGATATTATTTTATAATTTTCATTTAAAATAATTGGCAGTTTTGTTCCTAAATTTATATGGTCTTTATCGCTTGAAGCAATTACAAAACCATCTTCATCTAAAATAGTAAGACACTCTTTATTTTTTGTATCAACAAGATTATTAAAAATACCATTCATCTCATCTGTAAATCTAAAACAAAGGGCTAAAACTCCTAAATTATCAGAATTTGAATCATTTGTTTTTGTAACTTTATATGAATAAACCAGTGATTTTTTATATTGTGGAATAAAATCATGGTATTTGTATGTCTCAACAAAATCTTCATTTGAGTTTAATACTTTTTGAACAAATGAAATATCAACTTTTTCAACTTTTATATCATCATTTAATCTAACTAATACTTTTCCGTGATTATCAAGTAACACAACATCAAAATAAACAGAGTATTTTGAAACATACTCTTTAAATCTTTTTTGCATATTTTGTCGTAAAACTAAACTCTCATCATTATATTTAGAAACATAACTTTGTATAAAATTTCTAATGTCGTCATCTGTTGCTAAAAATCCAATATCAGCAGTTCTTTCAAAAAGATTTCTAATAAGTACATCAATAGCAACACTAGCTTTAAATTTCATCTCTTGAGTTACTTTTTTTATTTGTTGTTCACTTAAGTGATTTAATAAAGTAGAAGTTAAATTTAAAAAATTCTCTTTTGTTTTTCCAATATCAATATTTATATCACCAAGTTGTCCCAATAGTGCCAACATATCCCAAGAAGAGCTTAAAGTACCTAATTCGTCTTTATATTTATCTACATCTTCTATATACTTGATAATAGGATACAACTCTTTTTTTATATTTATACCCTTATAATTTATTATATCTTTTAACATAATTATTCCCTACACCTTTAAATATTAGAATAATTATATAAGTTAATAAACAAATTATCTTTATACAGATGTATAAAAAATATTCATTTGATAAATATAATTTTTTTGTGGATTTAATTAGATAATTTTTGTGTTAAGTCAAGAAGATTTAATTGCCATGTATTATTAAAAATATCATCTTCTATTGCGCTAATGTTTAGATTTTTTGTTAAAGAAAGAGTATATTCACGATTATCACCCTTAGAAAATAATAATTTTTTTATATTTTTATTTTCTGTAAGTTCAATTAATTTTGGGACTTCTGAAATATTTAAATATCTTTTTTCTCTATAAATAGTAACTATCCCAAATCTTTTTGCAAAATAGTCCCAGTAACTATCAAAAACATAAATATGTTGAACATCACAACTATTTAATTTTTGTTTGATTTTTAAAAAAGTTTGATCAATTTCATCGAGAAATTTTTCATAATTTTCACGATAATAACTCTCTTTATATTTATCATATTTAACAAAAGTATCATAAATATTTTTAGCAACTACTCTTAAAGTTAAAGGATCTGTCCAAAAATAAGGATTATTTTCTATCTTATTTACATTAGAAGAAATATCTACAACTATTAAATTAGGATTTTTTTCCAATAAAACCTGAGCATATTTTTTCTCTACATCTAAACCAAAATGAAAAAATATTTTAGAATTTGATAATCTTGAAATCTCAGAAGGAGGTAATTCAGTGAAAGTTTCTATATATCTACTTGAAATTTCCCTTGATTTTATCTCATTTATTGCTATTTTATTTATAAAATGAGTCTCTAAAGGGAAATAAGTTAATACTTGCATTTTTGAGAAAAGCAAAAGTGGAAGCAATAAAATAAAGAAAATTTTTAACATTTTATCACTTCCACAATCTATTTAAAACTATTATAAATCAGTAACAGTTTTTCTAAGTCTAATACTTAACTCTTTTAATTGCTCTTCATCAACACTTGATGGAGCTTGAGTTAATAAACATTGAGCTTTTTGCGTTTTAGGGAATGCTATTACATCTCTGATTGAATCAGTTCCAGCTAATAACATAATCATTCTATCAAGTCCCATTGCAAATCCACCATGAGATGGAGCTCCATATTGAAGTGCATCAAGTAAGAAACCAAATTTCTCTTTTGCCTCTTCATCAGAAATTCCCATTAATTTAAATACTTTTGATTGAATCTCTTCTTTATGAATTCTAATTGAACCACCACCAAGCTCTGTACCATTTAAAACAATATCATAAGCAATTGATTCAATCTCTTCTAAATCATCAATATTATCAAGTGATTTAGGCATTGTAAATGGATGGTGAAGTGCTTTTGTTCTTCCATCTTCAACTTCAAACATTGGGAAATCTACAACCCATAAGAACTCTAAAGCATCTTCAGGAACGATATTCATCTCAGATGCAAGGAATAATCTAAATCTTCCCATATAATCCCAAACTACTTTTTTAGCTCCAGCTCCAAAGAATACAACGTCACCAACTTCAAGTTCAGTAACTTTTACAATTTCTTCTAAATCAGCATCAGAGAAGAATTTAGTTAATGGACCTTTTAATCCATCTTCTTTCATTTGGAAGTAACCTAAACCTTTAGCTCCAAATTTTCTAACATAATCTTCAAAACCTTTCATTTGTCTTTTAGAGAAAATGTTATCTCCGTTTTTACATTTTAAAGCTTTGATTCTATTATTTTTTTTGTCTTTTGCAATTTCTGCAAAAATTTCATTTGTTGAGTTTGCGAAAATATCAATAACATCAACAAGTGGCATATCAATTCTTAAATCAGGTTTATCAGAACCGTATTTTTCCATAGCTTCAGAGTATTTCATTCTTCTAAAAGTTGATGGAATTGTTTTACCACATTTTGTAAATACGTCATAGATTAATCTCTCAGCAACTTTGATAACGTCTTCTTGAGTACAAAAAGACATTTCAACGTCGATTTGAGTAAACTCAGGTTGTCTATCAGCTCTTAAATCTTCATCTCTAAAACATTTTGCAATTTGGAAATATTTATCAAATCCTGCAACCATTAGTAATTGTTTAAATAATTGTGGAGATTGTGGTAATGCATAAAATTCACCTGGGTGAACTCTTGAAGGAACTAAATAATCTCTAGCACCTTCTGGTGTAGATTTTGTTAAAATTGGAGTTTCAACATCTAAAAATCCTAATTCATCTAAAGTATTTCTAACTTGAATAGTTGCTTTACTTCTTAATTGGAAAATTTCAAATGATTTTCTGCTTCTTAACTCTAAAAATCTATTTCTTAATTTGATTTCATCATTAACTTTTTCATCATTAATATCAAATGGCATTGGTTTTGATCTATTTTCAATCACTAAATCTTTTAATACGATTTCGATTTTACCAGTTTTAAGATTTGGATTTTCAAGTCCTTCACCTCTTGCTCTTACAACTCCAGTTGCTATTAAAACAAACTCATCTCTTACAGTTTCAGCAGTTGCTAAAGCATCTTTACTATCACTTGGATCTGCAACTAATTGAACTATTCCGCTTTTATCTCTTAAATCTATAAATATAATTCCACCGTGGTCACGTCTACTGTTTACCCAACCAGCAACAGTTACAGTTTCACCAATTTTTGCTTCAGTTACATCTGTACAATAATGTGTTCTCAAATTCTAATCTCCATTCACATAAATATTCGCGATTTTATCCAAATCTTACTTAATTTCTAAAAAGCCAAATTCCGTACAACTAAATAATCGAGGATTATAAATTGCTTGATTGTTTTCTATTTTTGTTGGAACTAAACTTGAGTTTTTTCCATAATATAAATAATTTATTCCAACTAATGTTGAATAATCAACCCATTCGTATTGAATATTACCACCAAAAGTTGATATTTGATCCCTTAACTCTTTATCAACGACATCAATAGAATTAGCCACAATTAATTTTTCTCTATCTTGATTTTGTGTTAATGTCATTAATAAAGGGTCGTAATTAAGTTGTGTTGATAAAACAACTTTTGGATAAACGTCATAAGATCTTAATTGAGATAAAATCATTGATGTTTTTACAATATCAGTATTTAAAAACAGTGTTGAATTACTTAATCCAGCACCTGTAACTATGCCTTTAAAATTATTTTCATTTTTACTTATCTCTTTTCTGTATCTAACATCTGATACTAAAGAATCATATGATTTTCTTAATTTAGAACCTAAATAAGAATCTTGATAAAACATTACATTATTACTACTTGAATAATCTGTTAATTTTTTAATTTGGTCATCATATGAAATAGAACCAAAAATTAAACTACTATTACTTGAAGATACATCTCTTTTTTCAATTAAAGGTAAATAAACTTTTACATCATTTGAAACAACATTATTTAATGTATTTACAGCATTTGGAGTAAATAAAGCAATTACATTTTTAATATTTGCATTTCTTAGTTCTTGAAACGCTGAACTAATATTTGCTGCACTCTCATTTTCAGTATCAATAACCATTAATTCATAATCAGAATTTTGATGTGATAGGTACCCTGAAACGGTACCTATTGATGATTTAGCATATTTAGAAACTAAATTTGATGGATAAACAAATGCAACTTTCATTTTAACTTTAGTTGTGTCAATTTCAATTTGATTATCTACTACTTTATCTTCAACTTTATTTTCTAGTGGCGTTTCTATTTGATTCTCACTTGAACCTTTTGGTTTAGATTGAGGTTGGCTCTCTATTTTATCACCTTCCATTATTGGTGCAACTTCATACTCTTCTGGTTCTTCAGTAATAGGTTCTGCTGCTTTTTTCGTCGTTTTACCTTTAGAATCAGACTCAACAATATCCATAGGTTCAAGTTCTTGAACAACTGTTTTTTTGTCTTCTTTTATTGTTTTTGTAGGTTTTACATAACTTTGTTGATTTGGCATTTTTAGTTGTACTTTTTGTTTTGGAGTACATCCAAAAAATAGAAATACAAGTACTGTTAGGGCAATTATTTGCTTCAATTTAAACTCTCCATGTAATTTTTTATTTTTAACATATCATAATATGCATCTTTTTTAAAAGATGGATTCCTTAATAAAAAAGTAGGTGAAAATGTAGTTATTAATGTAATTCCATTAAAAGCTAACTCTTTTCCTCTCATTTGAGAAAAGTTATCACTGTTTTTTAATAAGTACGAATAAGTTTTTTCTCCAAGCGCAACAATCAATTTGGGTTTTATCAACTCAATTTGTTTTAATAAATAATCATGGCAAGTTTCAATATTTGAATTATTCAAACCATTTGAACTTTTACATTTTACTAAAGTTGTGAAATAAACATCTTCTTTAGTAACATTAAGCACATTTTCTATCATTTTAGTAAGTAATTCACCACTTTTTCCAACATAAAAAAGCCCTAGTTCATCTTCACTGTTACTTGGTTCATCATCTATAAACATAATATCTGAATCAGAGTTTCCGTATCCAAACAATACATTTTTACGGCATTTTGAAAGCTCACATAAATAACAATGACTTACACTAATGCTTAAGTCATTTATATTATTTGGCAACTTTACATTTCTAATATTATTTGAAAAGAAATCTAAAGGTTCATGATATTCATAACCAAATGATTTTAAATAATTTAAATGTTGTAACACACGATTTTTTATTAATTTTGTCATGTGAAATTGTACATAAATCTTTCTTGAACAAATATTTGTTCCAATTTTTTATACAATTTTATAAAAATACTTGACTTTTGTTCCAATATTTTATAAAATGTCAAAATAGTTTAAAATAGGAAGTAAAATGACTGCACCTAGTTTAAGAAAACTAGAATTTGATTTGAATGTTAATAAGACAACTTTGCATAATTGGAAAAAAAATAGACCTAAACTTTATGAGTTTATTATTGAATCTTATAAAAATAGAGAGATATTAAAAAAACATTTAGAGTTGATGCTTGAACAAAAAGAATTAATTGAAAAAGAGATTGATATAACGAAAAATAGAATAGTTTAGTATGAAAAGTTATGGAGCTAAATGTATATAATATAACTTTTTTAAAGTGCGCGAAATATTATAGTTTTGGCTTCATAGTTTTTTATATTTGAAAGTTTTGTGTGTGAAAATTTTTGAATTTTTTGAAGAATAAATAAGGAAAAAAATTCCTTATTTAATTTGATATAAACTTTTATTTATATCTGTGAGTTATTCTACCCTTATCAAGTGAATAAGGTGTTATTTCTACCTTTACAGTATCATTTGGTAAAATTTTAATATAGTGCATTCTCATTTTTCCTGAGATATGACATAAAACTACATGTCCATTATCCAACTCAACTCTAAACATAGCATTTGGTAAAGCTTCAATTACTTTCCCATCAATTACTATTACATCATCTTTTGCCACTTTTCTCTCCCTTAATCTTCCGAATTACTTAAAATAACTGCTTTTCCATCTATTACAGCAACTGTATGTTCATAATGACTACCTCTTAATCCATCGGTAGACACAACATCCCAACCATTATCTAAAATAACGGGATTTCTTTCTTTAGAACAAATCATAGGTTCTATACAAAATACCATTCCATTTTTGATTTTTGGACCAGATTTTGTATTTCCATTTTCTAAGTAATTAGGAATTTCTGGTTCTTCATGTGGTCTTCGTCCAATACCATGTCCACAAAATCTAACTAGTGGTTGGTATCCTCTTGATACAATAAAGTCTTCGATAGCTTTTGATAATTCTTTAAATCTCATACCTTCTTGAATAATATCAATAGCATAATATAAAGCATCTTTTGCACAAGCAATTAACTCTTCATCTTCTTTTGAAATTTTTCCAATAGGCATTGTTATAGCAGAATCACCATACCAACCATCTATTTCAGTACCGATATCAAGACCAAGGATGTCACCTTCTTTTAAAACAACATCACTTGGGATTCCATGGATAATAACTTCATTTAATGAGGTGCAAATAGCAGCAGGAAAACCATATAGACCTTTAAATGAGGGTCTAGCTCCTAAATCTCTTAGGAACTTTTCACCCATTGTATCAACTTCTTTTAAAGTCATACCAGCTTTCACTGATTGACTTAAAAAGTTTAAAGTTTTTGCTACTACAATATTTGCGTTTCGAAGTTTTTCTATTTCGTTTGGTTTTCTTAATGGGATTGCCATTTTTATAATCCAACCGCACTTAATGTTTGATATTTATTCATATACTGTTGAGCTTCAATTTTTCTCATAGTATCAATTGCAACTTGTACTACAATTAGTACAGCAACCCCTCCAAAATAGAAAGGTACTCCCATAGCTTTTACAATAAGCCAAGGAAGAGTTGAAACTAATCCCATATAAATAGCTCCCCAGAAAGTTAATCTACTAGCTACTTCATTTAAAAATTCAGCTGTACTTGCTCCTGGTCTAACACCTGGAATAAATCCACCTTGTTTTTTTAAGTTTTCTGAAATATCTTTTGCATTAAATGTAATTGATGCATAAAAGAATGCAAAGAAAACTACAAATAAAAACATAAATAGATTAAATGTATATGATTGAGGATTTAAATAATCCGCGATCATTACTAAATACTTATTTTGACTTCCTTGTAACACTGTTGCAGGGAACATTAAAATAGCACTTGCAAAAATTGCTGGAATTACTCCACTTAAATTTACTTTAATAGGAATATAATTCATAACTCTTTTTTTCTGATTTTCTATCATAACTTTTCTAGAATATGATACAGGAATTCTTCTTTCACCTAATTCAACATAAATAATTGCTCCAACAGTAGCAATAATAACAACTAAAATTGCGATTACTGTTAAGAAATTCATTTGTCCATTATTAACTAAATCAATAGTTCCACCAATTGCACTTGGGATTGCAGAAACAATTCCAGCGAAAATAATTAATGAAATACCATTTCCAATACCTTTTTGTGTGATTTGTTCACCAATCCACATTAAAAGCATAGTTCCAGTTAACATTGAAATTGCAGAAACAGCAATAAATGTATCCATATCGATTGAAATAGCCCCTTGACCATTTTGACCTGTTAGTGAATTAAGACCAACTGAAACACCAATAGATTGAATTAATGTAATAACAATTGTTGTATATCTGATGATTTGCATATATTTTTGCATCCCATCTCTCTCTTTTTTCATTTTACCAAGTGCTGGGAAAGTAGCTGCTAGAAGTTCCATAATAATAGAAGCAGTAATGTAAGGCATGATTCCTAGTGAAATAATACTTAGTCTTTCAACTGCATTTCCACTAAACATATTAACAAGACCTAATGCATTGTTTGCATTTGAGTCGAAGAATTCTTTAACTACGTCTATATTAACTCCAGGTACTGGCACGTATGCCAGTAATCTGTAAAGAAAAATAAAGCCTAATGTAATAAGAATCTTATTTATTAGATCTTTACTCATAATTATTTTCCAGTAGTTGTAACGTTTTCGTCTTTAATCTTAGCTACTAAATCTTTTGCAGTTGAACCAATTAATTTAACTTTTTCAACTGATTTTGATAATTTATACACAGATTTAATAGAATCTAATGTAATTTCATCAAGTGTTGCAATTTGAGATACTTTATCTACATTGATAGAGTATGGTTTAACTGTTCTTGAAAAGAATCCAACTTTAGGAAGTCTTTTATAAAGTGGTTGTTGACCACCCTCAAAACCTCTTTTCATTTTATAACCAGATCTAGCTTTTTGACCTTTGTTACCTTTTCCAGCAGTTTTACCTGTACCACTACCTTGACCTCTACCAATTCTTTTAGTATTTTTAGTACTACCTGATGCTGGTTGTAAGTTATTTAATTCCATAATTTCTATCCTTTAATCTTAGCTAATGCTTCAACAGTAGCTTGTACAAGGTTGTTTGGATTATTTGAACCTAAAGATTTTGCAATAATATCTTTAACTCCAGAAAGCTCAAGAACAGGTCTTGCAGCTCCACCAGCGATAAGCCCAGTACCCTCAGATGCTGGTTTTAATAATATTTTACTTGCATTATATTTATGTTCAATATCATGTGCTATTGTAGTTCCTTTAATAGAAACAGTAACTAAGCTTTTGAATGCATCATCTAACGCTTTTTTAATTGCATCAGGAACCTCTTTAGCTTTACCTGTTCCAAATCCTACTGTACCGTTTTTATCACCAACAACAACTAAAGCTGTAAATCTGAATCTTCTACCACCCTTTACAACTTTTGTTACTCTTCCGATTTTAACGATTGCTTCTTGAAAATCTTCTCTATTAACTGCTGCCATCATTAACCCTTATAATTTGATACCGTTATCTCTTAATGCATCTGCAAAAGCTGCAACTACACCATGGTAAAGATAACCGTTTCTGTCATAAACTACTGTTTCAATTCCAGCAGCTTTTAAATTTTCAGCAAGTTGTGCTGCTACTTTTACTGCATTTACTTTATTAATACTTAAACCCATAGCTTGAGAGCTAACAGCTGCCAAAGTTACACCTTCAACATCATTAATAGCTTGTGCACTAACATATTTGTTAGATTTGAAAATTGATACTCTTGGCTTTTCAGCTGTACCAAAGATACTACTTCTAACTCTTTTTTTTCTTTTAATTCTTAACGCGTTTTTTTTAGCTAAATCTTTAATTCTACTCATAGTTTCACCTTACTTCTTAGAAGTTTTTCCGGCTTTTCTGATGATTTTCTCATCAGTATATTTAACACCTTTACCTTTGTACGGTTCTGGTTTTCTAAAGCCTCTAATAATTGCAGCAGCTTGACCAACTTGTTGTTTGTCAGCACCTTTTACGTGAATTATGTTTTTTTCAACAGTAACTTCTAATCCCTCAGGAATTTCGTAGTTAATTGGGTGAGAATAACCTAATTGTAGTTCTAATACTTCACCTTTTACAGCAGCTCTGTAACCAACACCATTGATTTCTAAAGATTTAGTAAAACCTTCATTTAAACCATTGATAGCATTAGCAGTTAAAGCTCTATAAGTTCCCCAGAATGCAGATGACTCTTTTGATTCACCATTTCTAGTTAATACAACTTGTCCATCTACGATTTCAATTCCAACTCTTCCATGAGTTTCTACAGTAGAAACTTTGTTCCCTTTTTTAACACTAATTAAAGAACCATTAGCTGTTACTTCAATTCCAGCTGGAATTGCGATAGGTTTTTTTCCAATTCTAGACATTACACTCTCCTACCATACAGTACAAAGTACTTCACCACCAACATTAGCAGCAAATGCTTCATCATTAGCAATTACACCTTTGTTAGTTGAAACGATAATAGTACCGTACCCATTTTTAAAGTTTTTAATTTCAGAAGCGTTTTTATAAACTCTTCTTCCTGGTTTAGAAACTCTTGTGATTTCGTTGATTACTGATTTCTCATTATCATCATATTTCAATTCAACTTGAATTGTTTTCTTATTGTTTTGTCCATCGATAACTTTGAATCCAGCAATATACTCTTTTTGTAATAAAACGTTTAAAACACCTACTACAGTATTTGAGTGTAATAATGTTGCAACTTCTAATTTTCTCATTGCAGCATTTCTAATTCTAGTTAAAGCATCTGCGATTATATCATTCATCATAGCTTAAATTCTCCTACCAACTAGCTTTTCTAACACCAGGTAATAAACCTTCGTTAGCCATTTTTCTTAAACAAACTCTACATAAACCAAAATCTCTATAAACAGAGTGAGGTCTTCCACAAACAGAACATCTTGTGTATGCTCTTACAGCAAACTTAGGTGTTCTTTTTTGTTTAGCGATCATAGATTTCTTTGCCATTACGCTCTTCCTTTTGTAAATGGAATTCCTACTAATTCTAATAATCTGAATGCTTCAGCATCATTAGTTGCACTAGTAGCAATTGAAATATTCATACCATGTGTTTTAATAATGTTATCATATACAACTTCTGGGAACATTAATTGCTCATCTAAACCAAAGTTGAAGTTTCCTCTACCATCAAAACCATTTTTGTTAAGACCTCTAAAGTCTTTAACTCTTGGTAATGCAACGTTACATAATTTGTCTAAGAAATGATACATTTGCTCACCTCTTAAAGTAACTTTTACACCAACTGGCATACCTTCTCTAACTTTAAATCCAGCAACAGATTTTTTAGCAATAACTTTAACAGCTCTTTGACCAGCAATTAAAGAGATTGTATCTTCAATATTTTGGATTAATTTAGAATCTTTCATCGCCTCACCAGCACCAACAGAAATAACAACTTTTTCTAACTTTGCAGTTAAAGTTTTATTTTTTGGAAACTCAGTTTCTAATACTGGTTTGATTTCTGATTTATATTTTTCAAATAATCTTGATGCCATCTTACTCACCTTCTACTTTTGCTACATTTGAAATGTCAATTGGCATTTCTTTGTTAATGAATCCACCCTCAGGGTTTTTTTCTTGATCAGGTTTAACAGTT
>JAQUIV010000043.1:2395-13313 GCA_028681275.1 Aliarcobacter sp. | reverse complement strand
ATAAAACATTACTAATAATAACAGATGGTATAGGGCATAATTCTTCAGAAAATTTTAATGCTTTTGCAACTGCTAATACACCAACTTATGATTATTTATTTAAAAATGCTCCTTACTCTTTAATCCACACTTATGGAAAATTTGTTGGTCTTCCTGATGGGCAAATGGGAAATAGTGAAGTTGGACACATGACAATTGGAAGTGGAAGAATTTTATATCAAGATTTAGTAAAAGTAAATATTGCTATTGAAAACGATACATTAAAAGACAATGATGTTTTTAAAGATGTTTTAACTAACTCTAATAATATTCATTTGATAGGTCTTTTAAGTGATGGTGGTGTTCACTCTCATATTGAGCATATTATTGCTATGGCAAAAATTGCAAAAAAATCTAATAAAAAAGTATTTATCCACATAATTACTGATGGAAGAGATGTTGCTCCTGATTGTGCAAAAACTTATATTGAACAAACTCTTGCTATTTGTGATGAAGATATAAAAATTGCAACTATTGCAGGAAGATATTACACAATGGATAGAGATAATAGATGGGACAGAGTTAAAAAAGGATATGACGCAATTGCCTTTGCTCAACCATCTACAACAGAAGATATTTTAACTTATGTTAATAATTCATATAAAAATGAAATATTTGATGAGTTTATAGTTCCAACGGCTTTTAGTGGTTATGAGGGATTAAAGCAAAATGATGGAGTTATTTTCTGTAACTTTAGAAGTGATAGAATGAGAGAAATTTCATCTGTTTTTGCAAATAAAAATTTTGGTGAATTTGATACTTTCAAAGACTCTTTAAATCTTGCGACTATGACTCAATATGATAAAAACACTCCTATTGCTGTTTTATTTCCAAAAGAAAATCCTACAAATACTTTAGCTGAAGTTATTTCAAATGCTGGATTATCTCAACTTCATACAGCTGAAACTGAAAAATATGCCCATGTAACATTTTTCTTTAATGGAGGAGTTGAAGAGCCTTTATTAAATGAAACAAGAGTTTTAATTCCATCTCCTAGTGTAGCAACTTATGATTTACAACCTGAAATGTCAGCTCCTGCTGTTGGGAATGCTGTAAGAACTGCAATGAGTGAACAAACTGATTTTATAGTTGTAAACTTTGCAAATGGTGATATGGTTGGACATACAGGAATTTTTGATGCAGCAGTTAAAGCTGTGGAAGCTGTGGATTATGAACTTGGACTTATTTTAGAAAAAGCAAAAGAATTTAATTATAATGTAATTATTACATCAGACCATGGAAATTGTGAAATGATGAAAGATGAAGATGGAAATACTTTAACAAATCATACAGTTGGAGATGTTTATTGTTTTGTAATTGCGCAAGATGTAAAAACTGTTAAAACTGGAAGTTTAAATAATATTGCACCCACAGTTTTAAAATTGATGAATTTAGAGATTCCAAAAGAGATGGATGAACCTTTAATATAAAGATAAATTTTGTTAAACATTAATATAAAAAAATTAGAAATTAAAAGTAATCAAAAAAAGTTAGTAAATATATCTTTTGAAATAGAAGATTCAACTGCTTTAATTGGAGAGAGTGGAAGTGGAAAATCATTAACTCTAAAAGCACTGTTAAATCTTCTCCCCTCTTCTTTGGAAGTAAAAAAAGATATAGATTCTAATTTTGAGTTAAACTATAATTCAATAGGATTTATTCCTCAAAATCCTTTTACATCATTATCAACAATGACAAAAATTACTAATCAGTTTTTTTGCAGTGAAGAAAAAAAAGAGGAAGTTTTAAATTTAGTTAGTTTAGATAAAAGTGTATTAAAAAAATTTCCATCTCAATTAAGTGGTGGACAAATTCAAAGGGTTGTTATAGCAATTGCTTTAAGTCGTGATATAAAATTACTTTTACTTGATGAACCAACAACGGCTTTAGATGAAGAAAATAAAAATAATATTATCAATTTATTAAATGAAATAAAAAGTCGTTTAAATATCTTAATTCTTTTTGTAACCCATGATATAAATTCAATAAAAGATATTTGTAAAAATATAATCATTTTAAAAAATGGGGAAATCATTGAAAAAGGTTTAACAGATGAGATTTTATCAACACCAAAAGAAGATTACACAAAGAGATTAATTAACTCTACATTTAAAAATAAAATTTTTAGGACATAAATATGATCAAATATATTTCTGGTTTAGTTGTTATTTTAGGATTAGTATTTGCTGGTTGGCTATACAATTTATATGATGAAATTAAACATGATGTGGATATTGTAGTAAATTATTCACCAAAACAAAGTACACAATTTTTTGATAAAAATGGAAAAATCATTGCAAATACATTCAAAGAAGAGAATAGAGAATATGTAAAATACGATGATATTCCAGCTAGGATTATTGAAGGATTAGTTGCTATTGAAGATACTCAATTTTTTGAACACCATGGAATTAATCCTGATGCAATAAGTAGAGCAATTATAAAAGATATTCAAGCTGGTGGATTTGTTGAGGGAGCGAGTACATTAACTCAACAATTAATTAAAATGTTAATTTTAACAAGAGAAAAGAAATTAATAAGAAAAGTGAAAGAAGCCCTACTTGCTATTAGACTTGAAACTGTTTTAACTAAAGAAGAAATATTAGAAAGATATTTAAATCATGTTTATTTTGGACATGGATATTATGGAATCAAAACAGCAGCAAAAGGATATTTCAATAAAGATTTATATGAATTATCATTAAAAGAAATGGCTATTTTAGTAGGACTCCCAAGAGCTCCTAGTTTTTATGACCCTACAAAAAATCTTAAAATTTCACTTGCGAGGGCAAATCAAGTTATCACAAGACTTAATACTTTGGGTTGGATTAATAATGAACAATTTGAAAACTCAATGAAAGAGATACCTGAAATATTTAATCAAACTTTAACAAGAAATAAAGCTCCTTATGCGGTAGATTATGCAATTAGTTTATTAAGCACTGATATTCCAGATATTTTATATGGTGGATATAAAGTATATTTAACTATTGATTTAGATGCTCAAGAAATTGCCCAAGAAAGTCTTAAAGCTGCCTATGAAGATGCATTAAAAAGAGATTTAGAGTTTAGAAAAAGTGAAAAAAAACCTAATGACGATACTTATGTAAAAGAGTTAAATGGAGCTATAATTTCAATGGAAAGTAGTACTGGAAAAATTTTAGCTCTTAGTGGAGGAATTGATTATAATCAATCGGTTTTTAATAGAGCTTTCCAATCTAAAAGACAAGCAGGAAGTGCTATAAAACCTTTTTTATATCAAGTTGCATTAAACAATGGATATAATCCGGCTTCTCAATTAATAGATATTTCGAGAACTTATAACTATACAGTAGGTGGTGTTGAGAAAAAATGGCAACCTAAAAATTATGGTGGTAAATTTGAAGGAATTGTTAGTTTAAGAGATTCATTAACACAATCAAGAAACTTATCAACACTAAATCTAGTTACAGATGTTGGTATTCATGCAGTAACTGAAGAGTTAAAAAACTTTGGATTAAAAGATGTGGAAGAAAATCTTTCAATAACTTTGGGTTCATTAAGTGTTTCTTTAATTGAATTTAGTGAAGCATACAGTATGTTCTCAAATAATGGTACTCAAGTAAAACCATATATTATTGAACAAATTGTAAATAAAAGTGGTCAATCATTAACTTTTGAACCACAAACTAAAGAGTTACAAAAACCTGAACAAATCTATTTAATGACTTCAATATTAGGTGATGTTGTAACAAAAGGTACAGGGAAAGCTGCTCAAGTTCCAGGACTTGAAGTTGCAGGAAAAACAGGAACAACAAATGATAATGTGGATGCGTGGTTTTGTGGATATTCACCATCTATTCAAACTGTTATTTGGTTTGGGAAAGATAATAATACTCCAATGAGAAAAACAGAAACGGGTGGGAAAATTGCAGCACCTGTATTTTCAAGTTTCTATAAAAAATATTTAGAAATTCATCCTGAAATTCCTAGAACTTTCACAATGCCTCAAAATGTTTATACTTCAAATATAAATGGAAGAGATGAGTTTTATACTGATATGTCTCCTATTCCTGAAATAGAAATTCAAGTACAACCAGAAAATCAAAATGGTGAATCAATGGAATTTTAAGAGATAAAACTCTTAAGATTCTTTTTTAAAAAAAGAATAGATATAAAAAAAGGGTGAGTTTTTAAACTCACCCTTTTTTATTTTAGTTAATTAAATACTAACAAGAATATGTAGTTTTTAACTCAAATGGTGTTGGTCTTGCTTCATTAGGCCAAACTTGAGTTTCAAATTTATAGTGTTGGTATGTATCAACCATATCTTTTGTAAATACTGGTTGTAAGAAATCGTTATCTCTAATTAAAGCTTCTAATGCTCCTCTTAAAGTATGAGGCATTTGAGGAATTCCTCTTTCTCTAATTTCATCTAATGGTAATTCAAATAAGTCGTCATCCATTGGACCAACAGGCTCATATTTGTTTTTGATTCCATCTAAACCAGCCATTAACATAGCAGCAAATGCTAAATAAGGACAAGAAGTTGAATCTGGGAATCTCATTTCAACACGTACTGCTTTTTCACCAGCTCCATAAGGAATTCTACAAGATGCAGATCTATTTTGAGATGAATAAGTTAAGATTGAAGGAGCTTCAAATCCAGGAATTAATCTTTTGTAAGAGTTAGTTGATGGATTAGTAAATGCAGCAACTGCTCTTGCATGTTTAAATACTCCACCAATATAATGTCTAGCCATTTCTGAAAGATTTCCATATTCACCTTGTGTGAAGAATAAGTTTTTACCGTCTTTCCAGATTGATTGGTGTACATGCATTCCATTTCCATTATCACCATAAAGTGGTTTTGGCATAAATGTAGCAGATTTACCATTTAAATGTGCAACCATTTTGATTACATATTTTAATTTTTGAACATTATCAGATGCTTCAATTAAGTCACCAAATACAACACCTAACTCATGTTGACCTTGTGCAACTTCATGGTGTCCTAAAACTACCTCTAAACCAACTTGTTCTAATACTTGCATCATTTCAGCTCTTAAATCAACACCAGTATCAATAGGAGCTACAGGGAAATAACCACCTTTTGTTCTAGCTCTATGACCCATGTTTCCACCTTCCATGTCAGCAGCATCATTCCACTCACCATCTTCAGTGTCAACTCTATAGTATGATTCATTTGCTTTATCAATGATTTTTACGTCTTCAAATACAAAGAATTCATTTTCTGGTCCAAAATATGCAACATCTCCAACACCTGATTCACTTAAGAAAGTTAATGCTTTTTTAGCAATAGATCTTGGACATTTTTCATACATATCACCTTTGTAAATGTCATAAACATCACAAATTACAATGATTGTAGAATCAGCAGTAAACGGATCTAAAAATGCAGTACCAACATCTGGTTTTAATAACATATCTGATTTATGAATTGGTTGCCATGCATCAATTGATGAACCATCAAAAGGAAAACCATTATTCAAACTAGATGCACTAACTGCACTTAACATATAAGTAACATGGTGCCATGTACCTTTCATATCAGTAAATCTAAAATCCACAAATTTTACTTCGTTTTCTTTACAATAAACAAAAAACTCTTCAGTATTATTAACAAACTTTCCCATAGGTTTAACTCCTTCAAAATTATTTAGGACATTTTACCTAAATTACTATAAAATAAAATAAAACAGATGTATATTTTATATACAAGCTAGTCAAAAATAATATATATATTATATATCTTATTTTTTAGAATTCAATAACCTTTTTCTCTCTTTGCTCAAAACTAACACACTGTTTATACCCTATTTCTTTTGCAAGAGAAATAGATTCATCATATTTAAAACCAACTTGTTCAATACTATGAGCATCAGAACCAAAAGTAATATCTATTCCCATTTCAAAGGCTAATTCTAATAATTGTTTAGATGGATATGTTTCATTAATTGGTTTTCTCAATCCTGCTGGATTAATTTCTAAAACCATATTTGATTTTTTTATCTCCACTAAAGCATCTTTCGCAATTAGTCGAATATCTTTTTTTGGTAAAAACTTAAACACTTTTATTAAATCAAAATGTCCAACAATATCAAATAAACCTGTTTTTGCCATAGCTTTTATTGCATCAAAATATTCAAGCCAAATAGTGTCAATATCTTTTGATTTATAAACTCCAATAAATTCAGGATTATCAAAACCCCACATTTCACTTTTGTTTTTTAAAAAATGAACTGAACCTATTAAATAATCAACTTTTGATTTTATAATCTCATCTAAAATATAACCATCTAAATAATCAACTTCATATCCCAATAAAACTTTTATTTTATCTTTGTATTTCTCTTTTGCATCTAATACCCATTTTTCATACTGTTGTTTTTCTAAAATATCCATTCTATATTTTGGGTCATAATTCATTGGAGCATGGTCTGAAAAACCATATTCATCTATTCCTAACTCTATTGCTCTTTGAACATACTCATCAACACTTCCTGTTGCATGGTTACATAATATCGTATGATTATGTAAATCTATTCTCATTAATTATCCTATTTCATTTTTTAAATTTAAGACAAAATTCCAGCACCACTTATTGCTGTACTTCTATCCTTTGCATAAACTCTTTGTTTATTTATAATATCGTATTTCCAAATTGGAGCTTGAGCTTTAAAATCTTCTACAAATTCGTCTATTAATTCTAAAGCAACTCTTCTTTTTGGACTACAAACTGCTGCTATATATGAACTTTCATGGTTAAATACATCTCCACGGCTATGAGCCATTAAAACTATTGCATCTTTTTCATTTGCTTTTTTTTGCCAAGAATCAAACCATGAATTTAAAATTGGTTCATAGATATCAAAAGATAAACCATCAATTTTGTTTTCATCCCTTACAACTCCTACAAAAGTAATAATCGCACCAAAATTTGAATTTTTGTATTTGTTATACCAAGAATTTGTAATTTGCTCTACTGGTAAACTTCCATCAAATAGTTGTAAAAAATCTTCTCTATTTTGCATTATTTCAACCACCACAAACAGGAGGAAGTAATGAAACTTTGTCTCCATCTTTTAGTTCAACATCTTTTGAACAAACCAAAGTGTCATTTATAGCAACTGCACAAGTTTCCAACCAAGAAGAAACAGTAGAATCACTCTTTAAAATTTCACTTAATTCATTTAAATTATTTATCTCTAAATTCATCTCTTCTTTGTTGATTGGTCCTAAAAACTCTATTTTTACCATTTTAAGCCCTTATTATAATATTTGTATTATCATGTCAAAAAAATTTTACCATAATAAGGACAAATATTTTATGATATTTGCTAAAATAGACTTTATTAACTTACTCCCCTTTCATATATTTATCAAAAAAAACATAAAATCAACTCAATTAAAAGCAAGCATAGAATACAAAAAATCTTATCCATCAGTTATAACTCAAAAATTTAAAAATAGAAAAGTAGATAGTGCTTTTATATCTTCTATTGCTTCAAAAAATGAAAAATATCTAGATTTTGGGATCATAGCCCATGATGATGTTTTATCAGTATTATTAATTCCAGGAATTGAACAAAGTGATTATCAATCAAAAACTTCAAATGCCCTTGCAAAAGTTTTAGATTTAAAAGGAAAAGTAATAATTGGAGATAAAGCACTAAATTTTTACCACGAAAACAAAAATATAGAAAAAATAGATTTAGCAAAAGAGTGGAAAAATAAATACAATTTACCATTTGTATTTGCTGTTTTATGTTTTAATAAAAATAAAAAAGCTTTAAATAAATTAACAAAAAATTTCAATAAAAATTACATAAAGATTCCACAATATATCCTAGAACAATATTCTATTAGAAGTGGTGTTTCAAAAAAACATATTTTAGAGTACCTAAAAAAAATCGATTATACTTTAGGAATAAAAGAAAAAAGAGCATTAAAACTCTTTTTAAAATTAACAAAAGAAAAAGGATTAAAATGACAGTTATAGATTCTATTATATTAGGAATAGTAGAAGGATTTACAGAATTTTTACCAATCTCATCAACAGGACATATGATAGTTGTGAGTGAGTTTTTAGGACTTGAACAAACAAATATAAATAAAGCTTTTGAAGTTATTATTCAATTTGCAGCTATTTTGGCTGTTATATTAACTTATCCATCAAAATTTACCTTTAAACATATAAACTTATGGACAAAAGTTATGATTGCATTTTTACCAATTGCAGCTCTTGGTTTTATATTTTCAAAACAAGTGAAAGCTATGTTTAGTATTGAAATAGTTGCTATTATGTTTATTGTTGGTGGTATCATTTTTTTAATTGTTGAAAAATTTTATGATGAAAAAACAACTCATACTTTAGATGTTGAAGATGTTACATATAAACAAGCAATATGGATTGGATTAGCTCAAATTTTTGCACTGATTCCAGGAACTTCAAGAGCAGGAGCAAGTGTTATTGGAGCTATGTTAGTGGGACTTAATAGAAAAACAAGTGCTGAATTTTCATTTTTATTAGCATTTCCTGTTATGTGTGCAACTACGGCTTATGACCTATTAAAACACCATGAAGAACTTTTGGCTGACGCAAATTTATTAAATTTAGCAGTTGGATTTATAGTTTCATTTACTGTTGGATTTTTGACAATAAAACTATTCCTAAAATTCCTAGAAAAATTTACTTTCGTAGCCTTTGGAATTTATAGAATAATTTTTGGAATTTTACTTCTTCTCATTTTCTAAAATAATATTTATAATTAAAGATATGGCATTTGGATTAATTGAACTAATTAATTCAATGCTTATTTTATGAATATCTGAGTTAATAGCTTCGAAAAAATACTCTTCATCTAACTCATCTTCTCTTTTTAAAAAACATAAACCTTTATCAAACAATGCTTTTGCATTATAATACTGATGATCACCAGCAGCATATTTATAAGGAATAAAAAAAGTTGGTAATGAGTTTGCACATAATTCCCATAAAGTAGAAGCACCTGCCCTACTTACTGCAAAATCTGCACTTGACATCTTTGTTGGAATCTCTTTTGAAAAATCAAAAATATCAGCTTTTATATTTAATTTTTCATATTCATTTTTAACTCTTAAAAAATCATTCTTCCCAGTTTGATGAATAATTTTTATTCCCATCTCATTTAATCTAGGAGCAACTCTTAAAGCGAAATCATTTATGCAAATTGCCCCTTGTGAACCACCAAAAAATGCAACTGTTTTTACTTTGTCTCTAACCCGTGCTGAATTAAAAAACTCTTTTGCAACGGGATAATCTCTAACTAATGAGTTATCATCAAATGAAGAAAAAACTTCTGTTGCAAATTTAGATGTAATTTCATTTAATTTACCCATTTTTGAGTTTTGTTCATGTATATATAGTTTACAGCCAAATTTTAAAATAGAAGCAAAAGTAGCAGCCGCTGCTGAAAAACCACCTACTGAAACAACTGTTTTTATATCATATTTAGAATATAATTTTAAACAATATAAAGTCTTTGAAAATATATTTAACAATGAAAGAACTTTACCAAAAGAATTTTTATTAACAACACCTCTTGTATCTAAAAAAACTGCTTCTTTTAATCTTCTATCATTTTCAAACCAAGCTTTATCTTGCCCATTTGATGAACCAATAAAAATTACTTTAATTCCACGATTGTGAAACTCTTCTATAAATGCATCTGCAACTTTTAGATGTCCACCTGTTCCACCACCTGTAACTACAACTGTTCTACTCATTTACGTTTAACCTTTTTTACATAATCTTCGTCTTTTGCAGTTTTGCTAATTGATAAAACTAAACCTATGGCTATTGCCATGGAAAGCATTGATGAACCTCCATATGATAAAAGAGGAACTGCAATCCCTTTTATAGGAATCATTCCTGATATACCATAAGAATTAATTAAAAATGCAATTATTATCATTAATGCAATTCCCAATGTAAATAGGTGATAAATTTGGTTTTCTACTCTTCTACTAATTTTAAAGATTCTCCAAATTATTAGAAAAAGTATTGTTGAAAATAACATTAATCCTGCTAAGCCAATCTCTTCTGTAATTCCAGCAAGAACGAAGTCTGTATGAACTTCAGATAAAAAACCTACTTTTAAATCACCAAGTCCAACACCTTGACCAAAAAAACCACCATTATGTATGGCATTTAAGGAGTGAGAAACCTGATAAGGTTCAGGTAATTCATCAATTCTTAAATATGTTTCTGCCCAAGAAGGTAAAACAGATAAAATTCCATCTTGAACCATTGCCCACCAAGAGTGAATTCTTTTAATCCTGTGAGGTGCAACAACAATTAATCCTATAATTCCAACTATTGCTATAATCCCCAAGGCTAAAAATATTTTAAAAGATCTATTCGCAAAAATCAATAAAACTACTAATATAACAGCAAGAAGAACAACTTGTCCTAAATCTTTTTGTAAAAAAGCAATAACAAATACAACAATAAAAAAAGTGAAAAAGTAAGGAGCTAAAAGTAAAACTTCTTCAAATAATCCAATTTTTTTAGGTTTATGTATTACTTTTCGATGAAAAGACCAAGATAAAAAATATATGAATCCTATTTTAAAAAACTCCACAGGAGATAAAGAGAATCCAGGAAGCCTAATCCATCTATTAGCTCCCCCTGATTCTGTAACCATAAAAGATGGTAAAAATGGCATTAATAACATAAGAACAAAAAATATAATGAAAAATGACATTCCAATTTTTTCAACTATTTTATCTGGATCCATTAACGAAAAATACCACATAATAAAAATAGCAGCAATACCAACAAACCCTTGTCTTATAAAAAAATGAAATTGGTCATATCCAAAAAATTCCACAGTAT
>JAQUIV010000043.1:0-2295 GCA_028681275.1 Aliarcobacter sp. | reverse complement strand
ATTTTTTCAACTATTTTATCTGGATCCATTAACGAAAAATACCACATAATAAAAATAGCAGCAATACCAACAAACCCTTGTCTTATAAAAAAATGAAATTGGTCATATCCAAAAAATTCCACAGTATATATAGATAAAGAATATGAAAAAATTATACTTGAAATAATCAATATTGACACCAATATAAACAGTGGGTAATCGGCTTCTTTATTATTTAAATGATTGTTATTTGATTTAATATTAGTTTTGTTAAAATACATTTCTCATTATATAATAATATGGATAAATATGCATTCAAAAAAAATCGAAAAAGTTGATAAAACCAAAAAAATAGTAATTTTATTTTCATTTATTCTTCTATTTTTACTAATTTTATTTTTTTCAGTATTTAGAACAATTACTGAAAAGCGACACATGCCTGCACTAAAGGGTGAAAAAACGGAATTATCAGTACGTGGAGATATAATCAGTTTTGATAATTTCAAAATTGCTTCTTCAAAAAAAGTATATAAAGCAATGATTGATACAAGATATTTAGATCCATTAAAAGAAGAACTTTTTTTAAATCTATTTTCAATTTACAGCGGTATGGATTATAAAACTTTAAAAGAAAAATTAATTGAAGGTAAAAAAGAACCTGGAAGTTTAGTTTTATCTTATAGTATTGATTCAAGATCTGCTAAAAATCTAAAAGAGTTAGCATTCAAACTTATTCAATTAGATGTATTTCAAGGAAAACAAATTAATGGTGTAAAAATATTAAGAGGTTTAACAATAAGTGAAAGTGGTGAAAAAAGAACTTTTTCATATAACGATACTTTAACTCCAGTTGTTGGATATATTTCGAAATTTGAATCTGAAGTAGGTAAAACAAAAGTTAATGGAATTAAAGGTTTAGAAAAAAATTATAATAAAGTACTAAATCAATCAAAAGATGGAATTTTACAAGGAGATAGAGATGTTTTATCATATATCTCTTTTGACAAAAATTCTTTAATTAGAAAAAGGATTGATGGAGCAACATTAAATTTAAATATTCCATTAAAATTGCAAAAAAATAATGAAATTACATTAGATATGTATAAAAAGAAGTTAAGTGCTGATGAAATTATAGTAGCAATTATGGAAAATAAAACTGGTAAAATTTTAACAATGGCTTCTTCAAATAGATTTAATCCAGAAAAAATTGGAAAAGAAGATATTCCAAACTTAAATGTTAATGCAATTGAATATCAATTTGAGCCTGGTTCTGTAATGAAACCCATTTCAATCTCCATAGCAATGGATAAAAATTTAATCAAAAAAAATGAGAATTTTTATGCTTTTAATGAAGGGACAAGAAATGGTGCTGGAGAGTTTCCAAAAGGAGCTTATACAATTGGAAGATTTACAATCAAAGATGACCACCAATTTACTAAACATAATTTATCAGTTGATGACATTGTAATGTATTCATCAAATATAGGAACTCTACAAATTGCACAAAAATTAACTGGTCCAGAATTTTATGAAGGAATGAGAAAGTTTGGATTTACAAGAAAAACAGGTATTGACTTACCTTATGAAAAAAAAGGTGTAATGCCAAAAGTTTGGCAATTTTCTGCTGGAGATAAAGATAAAAAAGATAATGTTTTTAAAGCAACTGTATCTTTTGGTCAAGGTATGACATCAACATTTATTCAATTAATCAAAGCTTATTCAACATTTAATAATGATGGATACATGATTACACCAAGAATAGTTTCACACTTAACATATGATAATAATCATTATAAAGCTTATGATGATAAACCAGAAAAAATAATCTCTAAACAAACAGCTGATGAAATGAAAAGACTTTTAGTAAGAACTGTTGAAGATGGAACGGGAAAATCAGCAAAAATTAATGGTTTAGAAATTGGTGGAAAAACAGGAACGGCACAAATAGCAAGAGGTGGAAAATATTTAAAAGAGTATATTTCATCTTTCATTGGTTTTGTAAATGATGGTCATGGTAATTCATATACAATTGGGGTTACTGTTTTTAATCCAATATCAACTGGGGTTAACTGGTATTACCACTACGCAGCTTCTTCAGCTGTTCCTGTTTTTAAAGAAATAATACAAAATTTAGTTAAATTAAATTATTTAGTACCTAAAGAGAACATAATTTTTGACAAAAACGATATAATTCCAGATAAAAATTTAAAGGATTAAAATGTTCGGATTTAAAAAAGATTTAAAAAAATATAATTTAACTCAAGAAGAATTATCAAAATTTGCTTATGCAAAAATTACTACTGAAAATGGAGTAAT
>JAQUIV010000042.1:11911-13368 GCA_028681275.1 Aliarcobacter sp. | reverse complement strand
CAACTGTAGAATTTGTATATGAGGCTTTTTAATGGGAAATATGTTACCTTTTTCTGGACTTGATTTTTTTATTTTGACATTTTGCTTCATTTTATTTTTACATGTTTTTAAAAATATTTTAAAGAATTTTATCTCTTATAAAATGATATTATTTATAGCAATTATTATATATATATCTTTTTTTATACCACACGCAGAGAAAATTTTATTTTTTCTTATTTATGTTTATGTTGTATATTGGATATATGTCTCAAATAAATATCAAGAAACTTTCTTTCCTATGATAATTATTGCTTTACCTATGATATTACACAAGTTTGATATAGATCCAATATTTAAAGTTATTGGTATTTCATATATTACATTTAGAACTATTCAAGCAATAGTAGATAGTCATAATTATGGAAAATTATCTTTTGTTGAGTTTACTTCATTTTTATTATTTCCAACAACGCTATTAGCTGGTCCAATTGATAGGTCATACAGATTTCAAGAAGATTTACAAAAAGGTTATGAAAATTTAACTTTGAGTAATATTGGAAAAGGTTGGGATATTTTAATAGTTGGAGTTTTATTTAAATTTATTTTTGCAGAATTTGTAAATAAATTTTGGCTGTCAACTATTGATGAAAATAGTATAATCCTTTTAGATATGGTAAATAGTGCTTATGCCTATACGACTTATCTGTTCTTCGATTTTGCTGGATATAGTGCTATGGCTGTTGGACTTAGTATCATGATGGGAATATATGTTCCTATGAATTTTAATCATCCATATTTAGCTCCTAATCCACAAGATTTTTGGAGAAGATTTCATATTACTTTAGGTTCTTGGTTAACAGATTATTTCTTTAAACCTTTATATAAATATTTACATAAATTTGATATTTTAAAAGGTAGAAGATTATTGATTCAAAATCTTGCAATCATAGCTACATTTTTGCTTATGGGAATGTGGAATGGTTTGACTTGGTATTTTATTTTTAGTGGATTTTTATTTGGAATTTTTTCAGCTATTCACAATATTTATGTTGTATATGTTAAAAAAGGTGGATTTGATTATTTTACAATTTTTCCAAATATTATAGCTTTAAATTTAAAAAGATTTTTAATGTTAAATGGTGCTGTAATAGCGCTTTACTTTTTTAGTGGGAGAGTTCCAATATGAGATTTGATTTACAGTTATTAGATTTTGTTGAGTGTGAAAAAGATTCTGAAAAAATTGCTATTAGTGCTAGTGATAAAGATTTAACTTGGAATGAATTTAAAAGTGAAGTTGAAAAATTAAAACTTGAACTTTTACAATATAATCTTCCAAAAGGTCATCCCGTAATTATTTATGGACATAAAGAGGCTAATTTTATAGTTAGTATGGCTGCTTGTATGAGTTTAGGATTTCCTTATATTCCAGTTGATACTATTTATCCAATAGAGAGATTACATAAAATAGCAGCTAT
>JAQUIV010000042.1:5126-11811 GCA_028681275.1 Aliarcobacter sp. | reverse complement strand
TTTGAAGATAATATGCTATTTTTTGCAAATAGAAAAGATGAACTAATAAAACTTCATGGCTTTAGAATAGAACTAGGTGAAATTGATAAAGAGTTTACAAATAATAAAAATGTAAATGAAGCTATAACTATTCCTTTAAAAAGAGGAACCGAAGTTATGAAATTAATCACATTTTTAATAGTTAATAATGAAATAAATATCAATGATTTAAAAGAAGAAATATCAAAAGTTCTTCCTTATTATATGATTCCATCAGATATAATTGTATTAGATAAATTCCCATACAATACAAATCATAAAATTGATAAAAATGAGTTAGTTAATATTTATAGAGGATTGTAGATTTAATTAAGTATTAGTAAATTAATAAGGTAAAAAATGAATAATCTTTTTAAAATATTATATTGTTCTGCATTCATAATATTATTTTATGGATGTGATAATGATTTTAGAGAACAAAATGAAGAGTATAAGCAAGAAATTTTAAAACGTAAAACTAATAGTTTTGAGTATTTTAAAAGTACAGATGAAAAAATTGACAATACTTTTGATAGAAAAAAATTTTATGTACCTGTATATTCACATTTATATATTTCAGAAAATAATTATACAAGATTATCTATCTCATTGAGTATTAGAAATAGTGACGAGGTAAAAGATTTATTTATTGAAAGTGTTGATTATTATAATACTCAAGGTCAACTTGTAAAAAAATATCTATCTCAACCACATATACTAAAACCAATGGCATCTATTGATTACTTTGTAAGTTTAGAAGATATGAGTGGTGGACATGGAGCAAAATTCTTAGTAAATGTTGCAAGTAAAGATAAAACTACTTTACCTATTATTCAAGCAGTTATGTTAAATAAATCAGGTAGTTCAAATTTATGTTTATTAACTGATGCATATCTAATAAAGTAATTTGTATATAAAAAAAGAATCAGTAATTTTAAATTCAGATATTTATAAATTTGGAGCAAAAACTTCAACTAAAATGGTATAAAAAAATGAAGTGGTTTAAGTTTTAGAAGCTAACTTTTCTTTAGCTTTCTTAATCTCGGTTTTATAGGGGTTTGAGGATAAAAATAAACATGAAAAAACAAAGTAGTGGTACCGCTAGTCGGAGTCGAACCGACACGCCGAAGCGAGGGATTTTGAATCCCTTGTGTCTACCAATTTCACCATAGCGGCACTATTTAAAATAAAAAAAGGAATTTATATAAATAAATTCCTTTTTCTAAGAAGAGAGATTATTTAGCTGATACAGCTTCTTTTAAAGCTTTTCCAACTTTAAATTTAGCAACAGTTGTAGCTGCAACATTAACAGTTTTGTCAGTTCCTGGAACTTTAGCTGTTCTTGCTGCTCTTTCAGCAGTTGCAAATGTTCCAAATCCAATAAAGCTTACAGATTCTTTTTTTACTAATGATTCTGTAATTGTATCTAATACAGCATCAACTGCACCTTTTGCATCTTTTTTAGATAAACCAGCTTTTGCAGCTACTGCGTCAATAAATTCTGCTTTGTTCATGGATGAACTCCTTGTGTAAAATTAAATTGAGAAAACTTTATAGTATTTAAGCTTTAAAATAGCTAAAATTAGGGCATTTCGTAAATATTTAGGATTAAAAATAATCAAAATATAGATTTTTCTATTCAAAAGAGGTTTTTATACTTAAAAGTCGGCAAGAATTTTCTAAAATAGCGATTTTTTTTACAAGTTCATGTACGTCTCTATCATAGACATAAGTACCAATTCCTTTGATTACCATGATGTTATTTTGAGACTCTTTTAAGTATTTTGTAATTTCTAAAGCATTTCTTTTATACCAAGTTGTAAAATCTCCTGGATTATAAATATTAATCTCTCCAAAAGTTGTTTTTCCAAAAAAATCTTCGAAAACTATTTTTTCATGTTCAAAGGTATAAGCTGTTGTATAAATTGGCATTCCAAATGCAATATATTTTGCTTCATGTATATTTGCATAAATTGTTGCATGAATATGAGACTCTATACTTGCTATGTGCCATCTATAATCTTGTTTATTAATATTTAAAGTACAAAATGAATTTTCATCCATTTCATCAAAAATTGCATCACTTGTATTAATTATAAAATTGTGTTGATCGATTTTTGTTGAAATTGCACCGTGATAAATACCAAAGAAATTCTTTCTAAACATTGTCAAAGATAGACCAGAGAGTAATTTTACCGTAGATTTATCAACCATTTTAAAAGCCTTAAATATATTTTTGGGTATTATATACTAATTTAAATAAGGACCATTTTAATGAATATCCCCCACATACCTGTTTTGTACAATGAAACATTAGAAACTTTTAAAGATATAGATAGTGGATATGTTATTGATTGTACAACAGGTTTTGCAGGTCATAGTAGTGGCTTATTAGCTTCAAATGAAAATATTAAGCTAATTTGTAATGATCAAGATGATGAAGCCTTAGAGTTCAGTAAAAATAGGTTAGAACCATATAAACAAAGAGTTACTTTTAATAAAGGTAATTTTGAACATGTAATTGATACTTTTAAAGATTATGAAATAAGAGGTGTTTTAGCTGATATTGGAGTTTCATCTTTACAGCTTGATAAACTTGAACGTGGTTTTGGTTTTGAAAGTGATACTTTAGATATGAGAATGAACCAAAATCAAGCTTTAGATGCAGCAACGGTTGTAAATACTTATTCTCAAAGTGAACTTGAAAGAGTTTTTAAAGAGTGTGGGGAAGTGCGAGAATATAAAAAAGTGGCTTCATTAATTGTAAATAATAGACCTTTTTATAGTGCAAAAGAAATTTCAGAACTTTTATTAAAAAAGATGCCAAAAGGAAAAATTCATCCTGCAACTCTTCCTTTTCAAGGAATTAGAATTGAAGTTAATGATGAACTAGGAGTTTTAGAGAGACTTTTTGATTCATTAGAAAAAGCAAAATTCAAAAACTGTATAGTAGCAATCATCTCTTTTCACTCTTTAGAGGATAGAATTGTAAAAAACTATTTTAAAAAATGGAGTAAATCTTGTATTTGTCCGGAGGGTGTTTTTAGATGTGAGTGTGGAAATAATCACGCTTTAGGGAAAGTTATAACAAAAAAACCTATAATTCCAACAACACAAGAAATTAAACAGAATCCAAGAAGTAGAAGTTCAAAATTAAGGATTTTTAAATTTGACTAAGTTAAATGCTAGCAACTCGATGTTTATGGTAGTTGTATTATTAATTGTTGCACTATTCTTATATTTTCCAAAAATTTATTTAAGAAGTAATATTTATTACACGAGTAAAGATATTAATAAATTATATGCCCATTATATATCGCTTCAAGAAGAGAATACCTTTTTATCTCAACAACTTGAAGATATGAAATTTAAAAATCAAATTATTGATTCTTTGTTGTTTAATCCTATGGAACAGAAGAAATGATAAAAACTCTTATTGAATTTTCATTAAGAAAACCTCTTTTAAATCATTTCTTTTTGTTTTTTATTTGTTTACTCTCTTTTTTCTCTTATTTTAAAATTCCGAAGGAAATTTTTCCTCCAGCTACTTTAGATGCTATTGTTATTAATGGTCATTATAGTGGAGCTAGTTCTGAATTACTTGATAAAATTGCAGTTTCTGAAATTGAAGATGAGTTATTAAGTCTTAGTAGTGCTGATAAAATTTCTTCAACAATCAAAAATGGAAGTTTTTCAATAAATGTTGATTTAAAAGATGGATACAAAACAAAAGATATTTTGGATGATGTAAAAGATATTATTACAAAAATTAAAACAAATCTTCCCTCTGATATGGATGAGCCAACTGTAAAAGCGGTTGAACACGCTTTTCCTTTAATTACAGTTGCTGTTTATTCTAAAAATAATGACTCAAAAGAGTATTTGATTGAAGTAGCAAAAGAGGTAAAATCAAGGGTTATGCAATTAAAAGATTTATCACAAGTTTCTGTTTTAGGAGATAGTGATAAAGAGTTGTTAATGAGTTTTGATGATGAAAAAATAAATGCTTATGGTTTAAGTAAAACTTCTGTTATTAAAGCTATTTCAACTTTGAGTTCTATTTTTCCAATTGGAATGATAAAAGATAGTTCAAAACACTATTATCTTTCAACTTATAATGGTGAAAAAGATATAGAAAAAATCAAAAATATGATAATAAAAGTTGATGGTAAATCAATATATTTAAAAGATATTGCAGAGGTAAAATATAGTTTATCAGATTCTTCAACTATCTCTCATTTTAACGCAAATACAAATATTGCAGTTGGAATAAATAAAGGTTTAAGTGGGGATGCTATTGAGCTTGTAAAACAGATAAAACAAATCACAAAAGAGTTTGAAGCAAAATATGAAAATCTTGATTTTGATACATATATTGATACATCTATTTGGATTAAAAACCGTCTAAATACAGTTGTTTCAAATATATTATTTGGACTTATTATGCTTTTTATTGCACTTTATTTTTTTATAAATTTAAGAGTTGCAATTGTTGTTGCTATGGGAATCCCAACTTCATTTATGATAGGTTTAATTTTTTCTGAATATATGGGTTATAGTTTAAATATGCTTTCACTTTTAGGAGCTTTGATAGCTTTGGGAATGTTGGTTGATGAAGCTATTGTTGTTGGAGAAAATATTTATAGACATCTTGAAATGGGAAAAGATAGATTCACAGCAGCAAGGGATGGAGCATTAGAAATGTATCCAGCTGTTTTAACATCAACAGCTACGACAATATTTGCTTTTTTACCGATACTTTTAATGACTGGAGAAGTAGGGAAGTTTATGCAAATACTTCCAATAATGATAAGTATTTTACTTTTGAGTTCTTTATTTGAAGCTTTTTTCTTTTTGCCTTTACACTCAAAAGAGATTTTAAGAGTAAGTAAAAATGAAGCAAAATCCCATAAAATTTGGGATTTTAACTACAATCTTTATTCAAATATTTTATCTTTTTTATTAAAAGGAAAATATCTTACTATTTTTATAATGTTATCTTTAATTCTGTTTTTTACAGTAGTTATTTTTCAAACTCAAAAGTTTAAATTTATGCCTTCTTTTGATTCAACACAGGTTTATATCACAGGTTCTGTTGGTGTTGGTAAAAAAATTGAACAAACAGAAGCTTTAGTTTTAGAATTAGAAAAAAAGATGTTAAATTCTTTAGATTTTAAAAATAGTATAAATTCAATTAGTTCAGTTACTGGAATGAAATTAGATGGGAAAAATCAGCCTCACTATGAAGAGTTTTATTTTCATATTTTTATAAATTTACATGAAAGTGCAGCTGATAATATATTTGATAAATACATTAATCCGTATTTATCGCCAAAATATGATGATTCAAATATGATTAGAACAGTTAGTTCTCAAGATGTTGAAGAAGAGTTAAAAAAACTTTTAGAGCCATATATAAAATCAGATAAATATGAAGAGTTAAAAGTATTTGTTCCTCAGGCTGGAATTGTAAAAAATGATGTTGAAATAGCAGTTTCAGGTAAAAAAGAGGAAGTTATAAATGCTGTTAAAGAGTTAGAAAATAGTTTGGCTAAAGTAAAAGGAGTTTCGAATATATCAGATGATTCTGTAATTGGAAATTATGAATTAAAATTTAAAATCAACTCTTATGGAAGTAGTTTAGGAATAAATGAAGAGACAATTTTAAATCAATTAAGACCTTATTATTTTAAGGGAACTTACTCAAAAATGTTTGATGATAAAGGCATAATTGATATTGTTTTTGAAAGTAATCATAAAGATATTTTAGAGAGTCTTGATAGATTTTCTATAATGACAAGTTCAAATCAAAAAGTGTTATTAAAAGATGTTGTTGAGTTTATAAAAATTCCAGCTTATTCTCAAATTTTTAAAGAGAATAATGAACAAATTATCAGCGTAACAGCCTCTTTAGACAAAATTACTTCTGCTGAGTTATATAAAACAATTAGTCAAGATATAAGCGAAATAAGAAAAAAAGTTAAGCTTGATATTAAAGGTGAACAAAAAGAGAATGAAAAAGTTCAAAGGGAGATGGCACAAGCAGGAATTATTGCAATTATTTTAATATTTATGGCATTAATTTGGATGTTTGATTCTATTGTTAAACCTTTGATTATCTTAAGTACTATTCCTTTATCAGTTTTAGGGGTTTTAATAGGGCATGTGCTTATGAATATTAATATTTCAATGCCAAGTTTAATTGGAATGATTGGACTTGCTGGAGTTGTTGTAAATGATGGAATTATTATGATGGATTTCATAAAAAAAGCTAAAAATATAAAAGAGTTAATTGAATTTGCAAAAATGAGATTAAGACCTATTGTATTAACTTCAATTACAACTATCTTAGGATTATTTACTTTGATATTTTTTGCTTCAGGACAGGCTTTAATTCTTCAACCAATGGCAGTTTCTTTAGGATTTGGTCTTTTATGGGCTACGGTTTTAAATCTCTATTTTGTACCTTTAGTTTATAGGGTTATATATCTAAGAAAAGCAATGGATTAAAATATAAGCTTTAGATTTTTTCTAAAGCTTATAAAACAACAATTCCTAGAACTTTATTTAAAATATTATTCTCTTCATCATAATCTTTCATACCACGACCTGGTTCTAATGAAGTTATTGAAGCTTTTCCAACAATATGTCTATAATTTACTCCATT
>JAQUIV010000042.1:3888-5026 GCA_028681275.1 Aliarcobacter sp. | reverse complement strand
CCTTCTCCTGGTTTTGTTGGGTCATAAAACATTGGAGAATTTGTAGGAAGAACTCTAATATTTGTATTTTTTAGAACAATAGCTTTTTTTGCTAAAGTATTATAAGCATCAAAATTTGAGTTTATTATTTGTTTATCAAACCATTCAGGAGTCGCTAATAAATGGTTTTCTAAATAAACTTTTTTATATCTATATGATTGTCCCCACATTGCTTCTGTTTTTGGAAAAGAGACTTTTGTTGAATTCCATGGTTTAAAATATTTTTCGAAGAAATCTTTTGAATCTTTTGTTGAATCTATCGCATCGTCATTTGCTGTTGCTGCTAGAACTTCTATATCGCTATTTTTAATTGGAGTTGTAACTGATGGTTCTTTTACAGAACAAGCTGTAAATAGTAAAATTGAAGCTAAAATAAGAACTATTTGTTTGTATGTTTTAATCATTTTTATCCTATAAAATAAATTTTTTTTGGATTGTACCATCTTATAATTGAAAGTTTTCGCTTATAATTTCGTTTGTTTGGACACAATAAGCACTTAATTTTCCATATCCACTTTTATTTTTTATATAACAACCTGTATCAACATTTATAAAATGTTTTGAAGTATCAATATATTTTGTTGGAGTATGACCAAAAATATTAAAAATTTCCACATCTATTTTTGGATTTTTTCTGTTCCATAAAACATACTCTTCAAACTCTTTTTGTCTTTTTTCATCTTTTGCTAAGTGCCAAACATCAGCCATACTTGCATGGGAAATTACCACAGTTTTTTCATCTTTTTTTATTGGAAGTTCTATAAAAAAAGGAAGAGTTTTTAAAAATTCTATATCACTTTTAAAGGCTTCAAATCCCTCTTCATTTTCCACACAAAGAAGTTTTTTATCATAGTTATCAATAGAAGCAATACCATAAGAGATTAAAGTTTGTTTTCCACCATTATAAAGCCAATCACTTAAGTAGTAGTTCATATAATGGTGTTTAGGATAGTTTTTTATAACTGAAGTTCCATAATCAATCATCATTTTTTCGTGATTTCCAAGAACACATTTGTAGTTATTTGCTCTAATAAATTCTATAACTTCCTTTGAATTTAAACCTCTATCAACCAAATCACCAACAAAAATAATTTCACTA
>JAQUIV010000042.1:0-3788 GCA_028681275.1 Aliarcobacter sp. | reverse complement strand
TTATCCATGAAAACGAAAAACCACAAGGTAAATATCTATCAGCAGCTTCATATAAAGCAAAATTAGAAAAAAGATAAGATTAAAAGATATAATTCAAAAGTGATTTGACACAAGGAAAAAAATGTATAAATTTTCAATAAATAAAGAATTATTTGAAAATATTTTATTAAAAAAAACTCTTATTTTAGAAAAAGAGAATACAAATTATTGGAAAAAAGAGTTTTTAGAACCTATTTTAAAAGATGATAAATTAACTTATGAACTTAAACAATTTAAAAAACTTATGATAACTAATGGTTTAGGAAAAGATAAACCACAAATTGTAATTGAGTGTTTAAAAGTTGATTATTCAATAGAAAATGGATGTTTTGAGTTTCATTTAGGAAAAATACTTGAACAAAAAAATATAAATGCCAAAGATGATGAAAAAGACAAGATTATAGAACAATTATTAAAAGAAAAAGTGGAATTGGAAAATAAGTTAAAAGAGAAAATAAAAATGACTCAGCAAAGAATAGAGTTTTAAATAGCTAGAAAAAATCTAGCTATTTTTTATTAGAGAATTATTTAACGATTAAATCCGCAATTTCGTTCATTGTAGCTTCAGTCATATCTTTTACTTGAGCTGTCATTAATCCTTTTTGAGCTCCACCATAAGTTCCAGCTTGGTAACCTTTAAGTGCAGAAACGAAATCAGCTTTTGTCATATCTTTGATAACTTTAGATTTTCCTAAAGCAGCTTTTTCTCCATTTGCACCATGACAAGTAACACATTTATCATAAGACCCAGCAAACGCAGCAGATGCAACTAATAATGAAGCAGCAATAACAATTTTTTTCATAGACAATCCTTTATTTTTTATATAGATAATTATAATGAAGTTTTCTTTATATTTTATTGATTTCAATCAAGATTTTACTATTTTAGAAAAAAATAACCTTTCGGTTATTCTTTCTTTATTTCGAGATAAGCTCTTTTTTTAGCTCTTCTTTGTTGATTTTATTTTTATCAGAAGGTACAAGTGGTAAAGATTTTTTATAAATAATTTTTGAAGGAATCATATATGATGCTAGATGATTTTTTAATTCAAATAAAATCTCACTTGAATTAATTTCAGATTTTGCTGTATAAACTAAAATTATCTCTTCTTCAATCTCTTCATTTTCAATTGAAAAAACAGCGCATCTTTCTATATCTTTTATTTGTTTTTCTACAACTGATTCTATTTCATAAGGATTTACTCTAAATCCTCTTGTTTTTATCATATCATCATGTCTTGAAACAAAATAAAAATATCCTTCTTCATCTTTGTAAACATAATCTCCAGTTTTTACAACTATTTCATCGCATAATTGACCTTCAAGTGAAATTACATTTTTAAGAATTTCAATTGATTTAAATCTTTCATTTGTTTCTTTAGGTGCATTCCAAAAACCTTTGTAGATATATCCACCTCTATGAATTAACTCTCCAACAACTCTAGGAGGGCATTCATTTCCATTTTCATCTATTACATAAAGTTCCACATCTGGAATTGCTTTTCCAATAGATTCAGGTCTTATTTTTAATTGACTTGGGTCTAAATATGTTGATCTAAAAGCTTCTGTTAATCCATGCATTGAGAAGAATTTTGCTTTTATAAAATGTTTTTCTATATCATTTAACATTTTAGAAGTTACATTTCCACCTGATGAAGTGATAATTCTTACATTTTCTAAAAGTGCTGAATTTGGAAGTCTATGGCTATCTTCATCAAACATTTCAGTGATATTTATTGGCATTACAGGAAGAACTGTAACTTTATCGTTAATAATGTGATTAAAAAAATCATTTGGTAAAACAAATCTATGAAGTGCTAAAGTTGCTCTTTTATAAAGTGAACAAAAGATTTGATTTAATCCATAATCAAGATTAAAAATTAAAATTCCAGAAATAACATCATTTTCTTCAAGTTTTAAATATTGAGATACAACCCTTGCTGAATCTATTAAATTTCTATGAGAAATTACAATACCATTTGGTTTTCCTGCAAGTCCAAAAGAGTAAGTAATAACAGCATTATCATGTCCATTTACATCACAAGAATAAGGTTTATTGTAATATTTATAAATTTCTTCAAAAGAGGGTAAATCTTTGTGGCTTGTTTCATAAGATATTATATGTCCAGCAAATTTTATTTCTTCAATTGATTCAAGTTTGATTTTATCAGTAATGATACATTTTATATCACAATCGCTGATAATATATTCTACTTGTTCAGATTTAAGTAATTTTGTTAAAGGAACTAAAACATAGTTTGTTGATAAAATAGCTAAGATAGCTACAACTTGGTCTATTCCTTTGTTTGAATAAACACCAATTCTGCTACCTTTTGGTAAATCAAGTTCACTTAAATAATAAGCGATTTGATTTACTTTTGTAAAAAGTTCACCATAAGTTAGTTTTTCATTTCCAAAAACTAATGCAACTTTATTTGGGTTTGAGATATTTGCATCTTCTATTAATGTTCTAATACAATTTATTGACATAATTTACCCTTATTGTTGAGTTATACCAAGTGTCCAAATATCGTAATTTGAATCCATGATAATTGATGGATGAATATCTGAATTTAAAATCTTTTTATAAAAAAACGAGATAATATCAACAGCTTCTTCAAAACTAAGTACCTTTGTAATTCCACCTGTTAATACAATAGATTTTAGTAGATTTAACTTTAATTTTATATATAAAGGATGAGCATCAGAAACTTTGTATAAAACCAAGAAAATTGCAAGTTGCATTAAAATTCGCAAATTTTTTGGTGAATCTTCATTAAAAATATTTTCTGTAACTTTTAAGTGAGCCAATAATTCATAAACAAACTCATTGTTTTTAGCTGCAAATATTAAAGACTCTTTTGATTTATAAACTCCAAGTTTTTTGAAAACTAATCTATCATATTCATTTTCTGTAACCATATTATCATCAGATAAATCTTTAGAGTAGTGAATATCAGTTGTTGCTCCACCAATATCTATTAAAATAAATGGATTTACAGCTGCAAATTTACTATCTATAAAAGGTAAAGTTTTATTTACGATATATGGAGTTGAAAATATTTGATTTGAAGTTAAATCGTATAGATGTTTAATATCTTCTTTTCCTTCAATATCAGCTTGGTAAAGGTTTGTTAAATATTGTTTTAAAGGTTCTTCAACAACATGAAGTTTGTTGTTTATGATATTTTCTACAACAACCAAATTTTGAATATTTGCTTTTAAATAATCAGCATCTTGGCTTGAACCTGCAAAAACAATATTTGAAAATCTTAAATTTTCTAAATAGTTAAATAGTTTATCGTCAAATACATTATTTACACTATTTATTCCACCAACAAGAATAACAACATCAATTAAATCACTTGGAATTGATGTAGTTTCAATATCTTGATATAAAACTGTATTAATAATATTAATTCCAGAGTTATAAGCGATATTTGTAGCAAATTTTAGTGAAAAAGAGTTTGTAATTCCAATAATTAAAGTTGTTAATCCACCATTTGCAGATGAACAAATAAATACTTCATCTTTTTTGAATTTTGAGATAGTATCAGAACATTTTGATAATAAATCATCATAAATATCTTTGTTAAAATCTCTAAAATGTTGTTCAACTTGATTGTTAGCACAAACTTTGAAATATGTACTTCCAACATCTATTAATAATTTATTTTGGCTCATTGCATAATTCCTATATCATGGATAATATCATTTACTATTGATGAAGCATCTTTGTTTAAGTCACA
>JAQUIV010000145.1 GCA_028681275.1 Aliarcobacter sp. | reverse complement strand
AAGTTCATATTCATCTTGCAATATTGGAATCAATCTACTCCAAAGCCTATTATCTGTCATAAGCCCTGGAATTAGATATATTTTTTCTTTCATTATCTCACTCTTGATAATGGTATTTCTAAAAATTCAACAGGATAATTTTGTTGATCTAACTCTCCTGATTGAGGAACAATTTCAGATGCTTCTTGATTTGCATCTTTTTCATTTAAAGCACCAGCTCTAATAAATATTTCTAGTGTTTCTAAACCATTTGTATCTATTACTAAACTCATATCTTTTTCAACAGAGTTATCCCAAGCATCATCCCAACCCTCAACTAATAAATAAGAAGAAGTTACATTTCTTTCTAAACCACCATTCCAAATCTCTGTACCTGCATCATAAAAATTAATCTCTTTAAAACTATTTGTTGAGTTTTTGATTATTCTTGTTTTATCCGCTAATTGAGGGAAAGAGATAGAAATACCACCACTTGAAACAACTTTTAAATTACTTTTATATTTAATATCAAGTTTTAAAAGATTTTCATCAATCATCTTATAAGTGTATTTTAGATTTTTTTGTTCAACTTTTTGAATAGGTGTAGTATCTTCAATTACTTGTTCTTCATTTGGAAATAAAAGTTCACTTTCATCTAATACTTTTTTATCATTTACATATAATCCATCCGTTTTAAGAACCGTTTCAAATCTTTTTAGATTATCACTTAAATCAACATAATTAATGTCAGAATTTTGTCTTAGATTTAATAAAGTTTTTACATTTTCAGCAGTTTGTTTATCTAAATCAACAGTTAATTTTTCACTCTCTAAAACATCATTTAATTTTTTGATATTGTCTAAAGATACATTTTTATTTAAAGCAAGTGCTAAATCAAATTTTAAAGTTTCAAAAATCTTCTGATTTCCAATCATATAATTTGAAGCATTTCCAGTTGATTGTAAAGTTATTCCACTTTGAGCAAAAGATTTAAAATACTCTTCATAATTTTGTTCTGTTAAGTTTTTTGCAAGTTCATCAAGTTTTTTGATTGGAAAGTTATTTACATTAAATTTTAAATATGAATTTTTTAAATTAACGCTTTCTATTCCATTTGTTTTTGATATAACCTCATCAAAACTAAATTCACTTTGAGTATTTATATTTTCTCCAACTTCTTCATAATTTGAATTAACCATCAGATTTTTTATATTAAAAATAGTCTCTTCACTTTGAAGTTCAATAGCATTTATTTTAGTTTTTGAACTTTCTTTGTTTGAATCAACTTCATAATCTATATTTAAATTATCAAGTAATAAAAACCCTTTTTTAGAAACATTTGCATCTGATAATTTTAAAGAATTAATAGCTAAATTTTTCTCATTTCCAGTTATTCCTCTAATTGTCATAAATACAGCATTTGGAATAACAGTATCAATATCAGCTACTTTATACTCTTTTTTCTCATTTATATTAACTTGTAAATTTCTGTTTTTCAAAAAATCTAAAAGCCATTTATTAGCTTGATTATCTGCATCTAAAGATAAATCATACATTGTTTTTTTAGATAATTGAGTCAGATATATATTCGAGTTAATTTTCCCATTTAAATTTTCTAAAACAAAATCATAATCAAATTTTATTCCCTCAAATAACATCCCTTTTTCATTTGAATCAAGAGTATTATATTGAGTTTCAAAAGCTTTTTTTAACTCTTCATTTTTGATATTTGCAAAAATATACGAAGCTACTTTATCAGTATCAATTACTTCAATATTTCCTTTTGCAGTAGTTTTTATATAATTCGTTGATTGTTCATGTTTTACCATAAAACCATTAGTATTTAACTCATCGATTTTACTTGTTATTCCCTCATTGATTTTACTTTGAAACCAAAAAAGTACACTAGCAACAACTATCACTAAAAGTACAGCTACTATTCCGACAATTTTTTTCATTCCCACTTCCCCCTACTAATTTTATTATTTATAAACTACACCGTTATGTTTTAACCAACCATCTTTATGTTTTCCCCTTGGGTCATGGTGAGTCCAGTGAAGAACACCACCTTTGTTGTTCCACTCATATTCCCCATAAAACTCAATACTATCACCCTCTTTTAAGTTCTCAACTCTTTTTGATAAATCAATATTGTGAGCTACTAATAATGTCAAATTTGATGGTAATTTTAGTAAGAATCTTTGATGTTTACTTCCTTTGTTATCATCACTTAAAACTTTAATTACTTTTCCAACACCTTGAACTTGAACATCACTTTGTTTTTCTTGATACGCTTTATCTATTTGTGGATTTGCATAAGCAAAAGTTGAAATAAGACAAAGTGAAGTAAGTATGGTAAAAAGAAATTTTTTCATCTGCTTCCTTAATTTCAATTCTATTTTGAGTCTAATTATATTATTTGAAGATTAAAGTAACTTAATTATGGTAGTTTTAAATGAGTTTATTAATTATAAGTAAAATTTAATTCCCAATTCTATAAAAAATCGGGAATTAAAACTTTTTATTTTGAGATTTTAGCTTCTATTTCATTTTGATAAATCAATATTCCAGCCAAAATAAAAACTATATTTTTAACTATATATTGACCAACTAAGGTAAAAGCATAAGGTGCATGTGTAAATGATAATTCAGGCAATAAAAATAGCGGTGCAAAAGTACAAATCATATGTCCTATAAATACTACTGTAACTACTCTTGTATAAAAACCTAAAAGAAATCCTATCCCAATTCCTACTTCTAAAATAGCTAAAAGTTTTATTGATAAAAGTGGATTAATTAAACCCAAAAACATAATATCAATAGTTCGAGTTGCCAACTCTTCTGCTGGACTAAATGTTGGAAAAAATTTCAACATTCCGTACCATAAAAAGATTATTCCAAGTGATAACCTAATAAGTTTTATTGTCTTATTCATAATGCTCCCTTTTTTAAAGGAGAATTATATGAATTATTAACTTTAATACAAATTAATAGTTATTATCATTATTATTTATAGAGGTCTATAAACTTTAATATTTGTATAATTTTCGCTATCTCTTAAAAATTGAGCGTGTAATTGACTTAAAATTCCTTTGTCACAATAAAACAGATAAGTTTTATCTTGCGGAAGTTTTTTAAACTCATTTTTTAAATTATAAAATGGGATTTTAATAGTTTCAACAGAAGTTTTTATACAATCATCACCTTGTCTAATATCAATTACTGTGTAATCTCCACT
>JAQUIV010000041.1 GCA_028681275.1 Aliarcobacter sp. | reverse complement strand
AGTAATGGATGGGAATATTTAGATGGACCATTTTTAACTACAAACTCTGAAAAAAATATATTAAAAACACTAAATTATAAGAACGCATTCGATGTTTATAAAAGTATAGTAGAAAAAAATTCTGGAATGATTTTTAGTGATGATAATTTTTTTGATATTGCAAAATCATACCCTTTGGGTATTGTTAAATTTAATAATCAAACAATTGTAAGAGATCCTATTTGCATTGATCAAAATAAGAATATAGTTTTAGTTGGTGATATTTTTCAGAATTCAACAATAAATATTTTAAGGGGTGATGTAAATAATTTAATTAAATCTTCAGGTACTGCGGTGAAAGAACTTTTAGAAGAATTAAATTCAAATGAAAATGAAGATGTTGTTATATTTAATTGTATAAATAGATCGATTTTTTTAGGGGATAACTTTTCTAATGAATTAGATGAAATGAGAAGTCATATGAAAAAAGATTCAACATTATTTGGTGCCTTAACTTTAGGTGAGATATGTAGTAATAGCGATAAATATATTAGTTTTTATAATAAGTCTTGCATTGTAGGTGTATTTTGTTAATAGAACAATTATCAATCGCATATCGTTGTCATTGTTCAATAGGAAATAGTGTTAATCTAAAAGAGATGATTCATGAAGTTTTAAAAACTTTTGTAAGTGAATCATATGCCTTTTATGGACATTTTTGTTTACTTACAGAAGATATGACATTTGAAAATTTTGATAGTTTTGGAAAAATTATTGATTTTGATTATAAAAAATATGATGATTATAAAGATCAATTATCTATAATTAATGATGAAGATTTGATAATTTTAAAAATCAATTTAGATAATGGTATTTTATTTCTAGCTTCAAAAAATGTTGATGTTGATTGCTCTTTTTTTCTTCCTATGTTTGAAAGTTTAATCTCTAAATTAAATTTAAGTGTTAATGCCTGTATAAATTATAATAAATTAGAAAAAGTAAATCATCTATTAAAAAAGCAAAAAAAAGAACTTATAAAAGCTAATAAAATAAAAGATGATTTTCTTGCAAATATGAGCCATGAATTAAAAACACCTCTAAACTCAATTAGTATAATTTCAAAAGTTATGGCAAATAATAAAGATAATAAATTAGACGATTTATCATTAAAGAATATAAAAATAATTAATAAATGTTCTGAAGATTTGACTGAATTAATAAATGATATATTAGATATTTCAAAAATAGAAGCAGGAGAATTAACTATTACTAAAAATAGTGTTTCTTTGAAAAATTTGATTCAAGAGTTATGTGATTCATTTGCACCAATTGCTCATAATAAAAATATTGAATTTATTAATAATTTTCAAATTGACAACGATAATATTTTTACTGATGAATATAGAACCAAACAAATCATAAAAAATCTTTTAAGTAATGCAATAAAATTTACAAATAAAGGTAAAGTAGAAATATCATCAAAAGAATTTGATGAATATTTTGAAATAAGTATAATTGATACAGGTATCGGAATATCAAAAAATAATTTAAATTACATTTTTGATAGGTTTAAACAAATAGATGATTCAATGGGTAAAAAACATCAAGGTACAGGTCTTGGGTTGGCTATTTGTAAACAATTATCAAAAATGTTAAATGGTTACATAACTGTCACAAGTGAAGAGGAAATTGGTTCAACATTTAAATATATAATTTATAAAAAATCTAACGAAAATATATTAGAAGATTATAATAAAACTGAAAATGATATAAAAGAATCTGTTTTTTTATTTGATGAAATTTTTTTAGAAAAACAAATATATTTATTTCACTCAAATAGTATAGAACAATTCAATTTGACTATAAATCTAAAAAAATATGGATTAAAGGTAATACCTATTTTAAATGAAGATAAATTAAAAGAGAAAATTGATGACATTAAAAATAACAATAACTTACTTATTTTAGATTCAAAAATAAAAAATCTACAAAATATAATAGACAATGAAAAAATAATAAAATCAAATTTATTAATTTTAGAAGAGGGAACAACAATAGAAAATTTAATAGAAAATTTAAAAAATATTCAGTTTTTTAAAGGGGAGCTTATCAATGGGAAAATTTAATGTGTTAATTGTTGATGATATTGAAGAAAATATATATTCACTTAGGTTGTTAATTGAAGATAATTTTGATTTAAATATTTTTACAGCAACAAGTGCAAATGATGCTATGAATACTTTACTTAATAAACGAATTGATTTAATTTTAATGGATATTCAAATGCCAGAAGTTGATGGTTTTGAGTTTACACTATATTTGAAAGATTTAGAAATTGTAAAAGATATTCCTATTATATTCATTACGGGAATATATAATAATGAAGAATATAAATCAAAGGCTTATGAAATAGGTGGTATTGAATATATTACTAAGCCTATTGATAATAATTTATTAATCTCAAAATTAAAAGTTTATATTGATATTTATGAAAATCTAAATAAGTCAAAAGAAGATTTGATTAAAACTGAGAGTTTATTAGTTCATAATAGTAAAATGGCAACTTTAGGCGAGATGATTGGAATAATCTCACATCAATTAAAACAGCCATTAAATGTATTATCTCTTTATTGTGATTGTGTAGAGTATTCTTATAAAGAAGGAGATGTAGATGATAAATATGTGGAGGAATTTTCTATAAATACAAAATCTCAAATTAATTATATGAATGAAACAATTAATGGATTTCTAGATTTTTATAATCCAAATAAGAAAAAAGAAATCTTTAATATTACAGAAGCAATATATTTTGCTTTAGACATATTAAAAAGTAAAATTACCATGAATAATATAAAAGTTAATTTGGAACTTGATGAGACATTGGAAATATCAGGTGCTAAAATGGAGTTTGCACAAGTTGTTATAAATATTGTAAATAATGCAATAGATGCATTTATTGAAAGAGATATTATAGAAAAAGATGTACATATTAAACTATTTGAAAAAAATTCAAAAGTAGTATTATTTATAGAAGATAATGCTGGTGGAATTGAAAATAAAAATTTAGAAAAAATTTTAGAACCTTATTACACAACAAAAGTTAATGGTACAGGAATTGGTTTATATATGGTTAAACTTATAGTTAAAAATAATTTTAATGGTGAACTAAAAGTAATGAATAATCAAAAAGGTTTAAAGTTTATAATTTTATTTGATTTATATCAAAATAAAAATTTAGTTTAATTAGGAGTGGTGATGTTTAAGAAAGTTTTATTTTTTATTTTTTTTACAACAGTGCTATTTTCTCAAGAGATAATATTAGGTGTTGTTCCACAACAAAGTCCTTTGGAACTATCGAAAAAATGGTTAAAAATAACTGATTATTTGAATGAAAAAACAGGTATTCATATTGTATTTAAAACAGAAAAATCAATAGATTTATTTGAAGAAAAACTTTATAATGGTCAATATGATATAGCTTATATGAATCCATATCATTTTATCATTGCAAATAAAAAAGAAAATTATAACGCTTTTGTAAGATCTAAGGAAGATATAGTTGGAATAATTTTAGGTAAAAAAGATAAAGAGTTTAATGTTAATAATTTAAAAGGTACTACATTTCTTTTTCCTGCACCAAACGCATTTGCAGCAACACTTCTGACAAAATATGAACTAAAAGAAAAATACAATTTTGACATAAATAAAGAAACAAAAGTAATTTATGTAAATTCTCATGATTCTGTTTATAAAGGGATTGTAAGAGGAGTTGGTGATTTTGGTGGTGGAATAAATAGAACATTTGATAATTTTAAAGATACAGAAGATAAAGATAAAATAGATATTGTTTATAAAACTAACAATTATCCAAGTCATCCATTTGCAAGTCATCCAAGAGTTAGTAAAGAAATAGTTGAAAAAATTTCAAAAGCAATTATTGAGATGCCAGATGAACTAAAAGAAATATTAAGTATAAAAGATTTTATACCTACAAATACAAGTGAATACGATGTAATTAAAAATTTAGAAATTGATATAACCCCAAATAATGTCATTTAAATATAGATTCATATTATCTTTTGTAGTACTAGAAATATTTTTTATTTTATTAATTGTTTCATTTAATTTTAATGTAATTAGCAATTCTTCTAAACAATTAATTAATGAAAAAATTGATTTAAATATATCTTTTCTAAAAAATCTAATAATTATACCTTTGAGCATTTATGATTTAGCAACATTAGATAATATCACTGAAAATACTGCAAATTTAAAATATATAAATTCAATAATTATACTAGATAGTAAAAATAATATTGTATCTTCTAAGTTTAGATTCAAATATAAAAGTATTGAAGAAATTTTAGAAATAAAATCCAATGAAAATTTATCATCAGATGAATATGAATTAAGATATGAAGAATTTAAAGAAGAAGATGCTTACATTGGTTCTATGTATGTAATCTTTGATCATTCTAAAAATAGAGTTTTTTTAAATGAAACGAAAAATAATAATATTTTAATTATATTGATAGAAATATTTATTTCAAGTATATTAGCTTTTATAGTAGGAAATAAATTAAATAAAAAGCTCATAAATTTATCTGAAGTAGCAAAAAATATTGGTAAAAATAAAGAGATAAAAATCCCTTATTTAGAATTAAATGATGAAATTGGTATTTTGTCAAAATCTTTAAATCAAATGCATATAAATTTACAAAATCGAAATAAAGATTTGAAAAATTTAACAAAAGATTTAGTTAATCAAAAATTTGAACTAATAGAAACTCAGAAATACAAAGATTCATTTTTTGCTAATATAAGCCACGAATTGAAAACTCCATTGAATTCTATAAATATTTTGTCATCGATAATGATCAATAATAAAAAAGGGAATTTAGATGAAATTCAAATTAAAAATTTAACAATAATAAATGATTGTGGTAAAAAACTTTTAGATTTAATAAATGATATTATGGATATTTCTAAAATTGAAGCTGGCGAAGTTATTATTAATTCTCGGGCTTTTGATTTTGATAAATCAATAAATAAAATATATGAAATGTTTTTGACACAAATTGAAAAAAAGGGTTTAGAATTTATTTTCAAGAAAGACGTGTTAATAGAATTTATTATAAATGATGAAAAATTAATTGGACAAATATTAATAAATCTTTTAAGTAATGCTATTAAATTTACTAATAAAGGGAAAATAGAATTTATTATAAATGATAAAAATGAATATATAGAGTTTATAGTAAGAGATGAGGGGATTGGAATTTCTAATGATAAATTTGACTATATATTTGAAAGATTTAAACAAGTTGATGGAAGTATAAATAGAAAATATGGAGGCACAGGACTAGGATTGGCAATTTGTAAAGAATTAACAACTATATTATTTGGTAAAATCAGTGTAAAAAGTGAATTAGATAAAGGAAGTGAATTTACTGTTTTAATTAAAAAAAATATAGATAAACAAGACAGTAATCTGCCCAAAATAAGAAAAAAAATATATAAAAAAATTAGTCCTATAAAAACTGAAAAATTTGAGGAAAAAAAGAATAAAAATATTATTATATTAAATAATCATCCAATGTATTATTTTGAAATAGTACTCAAATTAAAAAAGAAATTTTTTGTAGTAAAACAAATAACTTCATTTGAGAATTTATTATTAGAACTTGAAAATGAAAAAATGAGTTATGATAAAATCGTTATTGACCTAGATTTCATTAATGAACATAACTTAAAAGAGTTTTTGAAAATGAAAAAGAATAATTTATTCATTGCTACAAGTGATATTGATAAAGTTGATGAAGATTTAAAAAATAGTATTCAAGTAATAATAGAAAAAACAAAAAAAGAGAAATTTGTAGAAACTCTTTTCTCTTAAACCTCATGTGTTAATTTGAATTTACACATTTAGTCTTACGCTACCATAAAATAGGCTTTTTTTAACTTCTTTTCCTTGCTGTTTTTCTAAGTCGCTAATAAGTTCTTCTAAATTTTTGATTCTATCATTTAATTTTAATTCATTTTTTTTAAATATATCTATAATATTATTTTTATGTTCAATTGTGTATTTTTGATCATTGATTTTTTGAATTAATAAATCTTTTTTAACTTTTGATTTTTGAATAGTTTTTCTTAGTAGTTCAATCTCTTCATTCTTTTTTCTTAATAATTCTAATTTTACACTTGATTGATTTAACGTACTTATCTCATATGCTTCTATTTGAGTTAATAAATTTAATTTAGCTTTATTAGCATTAATTAGCTGTTCATCTAATTGAATTATGTTATTTTTTAGTGATTTTATTTCCTCTTCAAATTTTTTATTTTGAATCAAATTATTGTGAAATTCTTTTTTTAGATATGCAATATTTTGAAACATCTTTTTATTTAATTCTTTTTTTTCATTTTCTTGATCAGTTATTGGATAAGCAATAAAAACATACTCTTGCACATTTTTATTTGAAGCATCAGATATTTGTATAATCTTTACTTTTAGATAAATAAATTCATTTTTATCTTTTTCTATCTTAATAGTATCTTCCCAAAATTGACCATTTAATAAACTCTCTTTTAAATTATTAAATACATTAGCAGTAGATATTTTTGACTTTAAGAAGTCAAAATTTTTGCCAATTAAATGGGACATTTCACAAGCCATAATATTACAAAAAAGTTCATTTATATAAGTAATATTAAAATTTAAATCCATTTTAATAATGAATGCTATTTGTTCAATAGTTTTAAGATAGAGTTCTAGTTCAGTATTTTTTTTAAGTAATGTATTTATTAAAAATAGTTTTTCAGATGCTTTATTTATAATAGTAGTTATAGTATCAATGCTTAAAGGTTTGATAATGAAATCTGAAATTTGTAATTCAATGGCTCTTAATAAGATGTCAGATTCATGTCTTGCTGTAATAAAAATTACAGGTACTTGTGTATCCATTTCTCTAATTTTTTCTAACATTTCCATTCCATCTAATATGGGCATATTAATATCACTTATAATCAAATCATATCTTTCATTGTTAAGATATTTTTCTTTAAATGCTAAATATCCTTCTAAACCATTTTCTTTAGCATCAACGCTATTAAAAAATATTTTTAATATTTTTGTTGAGATTTCTCTAGCACTTATTTCATCTTCTACATAAAGTACATTTAACGTTTTTATAAAATCTTTTAAGTTATCCACTATATTTTCCTATTTACTTATTTTTATTCTGTATCCTAAACCATAAATATTTTCTATTATTATTTCAGGTATTTTATTTCGAATACGAGAAATTATATTTTTTAAATTAGAAATATAATCCTTCTGCTCAAATTCTTCATCCCACAAGCAATATGTTATTTCCGATATAGTACAAACTTTATCATCATATTGTAATAATAATTCTAATAACAATAATTCTTTTTTAGTTAATTTAATTGTAAAGTTGTTTTTTAGGAGTGCTCTTGTTTGTTTGTTCCAAGTAAGAGTATCATCTATTTTTAACAAATATTTTTCTTGTAAATTTATATACTTTTTATATTCTTTTTCTACGGTTTTATTAATTATGCAAAGGAAATTATTTAAATCAATAGGTTTTAAAATATAACCACTTATGTTATATTCAATAGCATCAATTATCGTATTAACTTCTTGTTTTGCTGTTAAAAAAATAAAAGAAATATCAGTATTTATTTTTCTTAGATTTTTTAAAAAAGTTAGTCCATCTATTATGGGCATATTTATATCGCTAATTATTAAATTAATATTATTAGATTTAAAAATTTTTAGCGCTTCTTCTCCATTTGAAGCTACAAATACAGATTTAAAATTTTTTTGAAGTATTAATTTTATTTTATGTACCAATGCTTTGTCATCTTCAATATATAAAATATTGAAAGTTTTTTTATATTCTTCTAAATTTATCATGTTAAATTGTATTACTAAATAGTATTAGAAAGATATTATTATTCGAAAATCTCTGTAATTTTATTTCAAATAAAGTAATATTTTTTAGTGATTTAATGAATACTTATAGTTTTACTGTCAAACGAAGTGTATTTTTTTGCATATTCAATTTCTAATAAACACTCAAATAAAGTATTTAGATAGACTTATTGCTTATTTTTATCCTTTGTTTGAGCTCGTAATAAAAGATAATACTATTTTAATACTTTTTTTCATTAAAATAATAGAATTAATGTAATATGTTTAATTCATTTTTTTATATAAAAGATGAATTAGAGCTTTTTTAAATTTAATAATAACAAGTGGAGAAAATTTATGGGTTTATACCAAAATAATAAGATAAATTTAGGCAAGATACTTTCACAACATTTCGTAAAGTTTTCACTAATACCTATTCTTATTGTTGAAGTTACATTAATTATTTTATACTTTTCTATAAATGCTTATATTTCATCTCATAATGTTGCTTTATTATTAAATGAAGCAGTGTCATATTCTCAGTCTATTTTAGAAAATGAAGCAAGATTTATTGATGAAAAATTAGTGGAAGTTTCAAGAAATGCATCGATTTTGAAATATACCCATGAAAATATTATGAATAATTCTGAACAATTTAATCTAACAAATTTTAATGTAAATTTTGATGTTGCACCAAATGGAGTTTTTTACAAAACAAATGAAAATGGTGCGAGTCTTTATTATTCTTCAAAAACAAAAATCACTAATAAAGAGAAAAACAAAGCTATTTTTACTGAAGCCATGGATGTATCTTTAAAAAGTGTAGTTGATACAAATCCCATAATAAATGCAGCATATTTTAATACTTGGGATAATATGAATAGACTTTATCCTTTTATTAATAAGGTTTATGAGCAATATGGAGAACATATTCGAATGGAGGATTATAACTTTTATTATTTAGCAGATTTAAAACACAACCCAGAGAAAAAAGCTGTTTGGACAAGTGCTTATTTAGACCCTGCTGGAAATGGTTGGATGTTATCGTGTGTAGTTCCAATTTATAATAAAGAATTTTTAGAAGGAGTTACTGGTATTGATATAACTATTGATAATTTTGTGAAAAATATTTTAGATAGAAAATTACCTTATGATGCAAACTTATTTATGGTTGATAAGGATGGTATGATTATTGCTATGCCTGAAAAAATAGAATCATTACTTGGACTAAAAGAGTTAAAAGAACATCTTTATACAGATTCAATTTTAAAAACTATTTCTAAACCAGAAGAGTATAATATTCTTACAAATAAAAGTCCTTTTGCATCTCATTTTAAGAATTTAATTGAAAATAAAGAAACAACTTCTATCTTAAAAATTGAGAATAAAGAGTATTTGACATTATCTCAAAATATAGATGAAACAAATTGGAAATTAATGATTTTAATAGATAAAAAGAATGTTTTTTCATCTATTGAAAATCTTAAAAGTTTGTCAGATAAAATTGGGTATGTTGCAATTTTATTTTTAATATTTTTTTATATAGTTTTTTTCTATTTCTTATTGAAAAAAATAAATATTTTCTCAAATTCTATTACAAAACCAATTGTAGATTTATCTAATCAAAGTTCACAAATATCTGAAAAAAATTCAAATATAGAAATACTAAATACAAATATATTAGAAATTCATCAACTTAGTTCTAACTTTGTTTCAATGATGAATGAACTAAATGAAAGAACTAAAAAACTTATTGATGCTAAAATATTTGCAGAAGAAGCAAATAAATCAAAAGATGATTTTTTAGCAAATATGAGTCATGAATTAAAAACACCTCTTAATTCAATTAATATAATCAGTGGAATAATGATGAAAAATAAATCTTCTAATCTTACTGATCAAGAAGTTAAAAATTTAGAAATAGTAAATAAATGTGGTAAAGATTTATTAGACTTGATAAATGATATTCTTGATTTATCAAAATTGGAAGCAAAAGAGGATTATGTTCAAAATATAAAAATAAATGTAAATGAATATATGACTTCTATCTATGAAATGTTTTATACTCAAATAAAAATGAAAAATCTTGAATTTATTTTTAAAGTAGATGAAGATTTAGATTATATTTATAGTGATCAAATAAAAATCAAACAAATAATTAAAAATCTTTTAAGCAATGCTATAAAATTTACAGCTAAAGGAAAAATATATTTTTTGGTTGAAAATGATAAAGATAATATAAAAATAATAGTTAAAGATGAAGGAATAGGAATTCCTGAAAATAAATTGGAAGATATATTTAATAGATTTAAACAATTAGATGGAAGTACAACAAGAAAATATGGAGGAACAGGTTTAGGTCTTGCAATTTGTAAAGAACTTGCACTTCTTTTAAATGGGCAAATAACCGTTTCTAGTCAAATTAATATTGGTTCAATATTTGAAGTTTTAATTCCTAAAAATAAAATTTTTATATTAGATGTTAATGAAAGAAAGCTAAGTAATAAACTAGAAGATAATAATTCTAATCATGAAAATTTGAGAGAAAATGAATTAATTAAAGTAAACCAAATGGTAAATAAAGAAACAATTTATATTTTAAATAATGATCCTTTATATTTCTTTGATTTAATAGTAGATTTAAATAAACTATATGTTGTAAAACAAGTAACTAAGGTCACACAATTATTTTTAATAGAAGAAAATAATCCAAAAATTATTATTGATATATCAAAATTAGAACAGATAGAAAAAGAAAAAATTAAAGAAATATCTACTACTAGTTTAATTATTTTATATGATAATGATATTGAAGATGATTTGAGAAATATAGCATTTGAAGTTTATAAAAAGCCTGTATCTTCAAAAGTTTTATCTAAATTTTATAATGATACTAGAATAATACTATGATAATACTATTTATTGTTAGACTTCTGAATGGGAAACTAGTAGTTTTCTAATTTTAATAAGAAGTGAAAAGAATAATGACTGAAAATATTTTAGAGAAATATAATTTATCAGTACTTTTTGTTGAAGATAACAAAGAAGTTAGAGAATTGTATGCTGAGTTATTGGAAGAAAAAGTTGAAAAACTAATTGTTCTAGATAATGCAATAGATGCAATTGAAATATATAAAATTAATAGTATTGATTTAGTTATAGCTGACATAAAAATGCCTATATTAAATGGTTTGCAAATGTCTGAAGAATTAAGAAAAATAAATCCTGAAGTAAAAATTATTTTAATAACAGGGAATTCAGATTTTAAAAATTTGTTAAATGCAATAAATTTAGGCATTGATACATATTTAATAAAACCTGTAGAATTCACTAAGTTAAATGCAGAATTAAATAAATTCAATAAGATATTAAATTTTGAAAAAGAACAATTTAAAAAAGATTTGTTATTAAATGAATATAAAAAAGCTGTTGATTTAAGTTGTATAGTTTCAGAAACAGATATTAATGGAAATATTATTTATGTAAACAGTCAGTTTGAAGATATTACAGGTTTCAAATTTGAAGAACTTATTGGGGAAAGTCATAAAATAATAAAACATGATCATACTCATGAAAAGGTTTATGAAGAAATTTGGAGAACTATCAAAATAAATAAAAATCCTTGGAATGGAATTCTTAAAAATAAAAGAAAAGATGGTTCGGCGTTTTATACAAATACTTTTATAAATCCAATACTTAATGAAAAAAACGAAATAGTTAAGTTCATTTCTTTAAGATCCGATGTAACTGAAATTGAACAATCAAAAGAAGAAATAACAAATCAATATCATGAAGTTAATCAAAATTATGAAAATGCAAATAGTTTAATAAACATTTATGAAAAAGTTATTGAGGAAAGTAATGTAATCATAAAAATAAATGATGAATATAAAATTACATATGTAAATGATGTTTTTTGTCAATTAACTAAATACAAAAAAAATGAATTAGTTAATCAATCTTTTTTTTCATTTGAAGATAAAAGACTAATAGATAATCGAAAAGAAATTGATAAATTTACAGATGCTAATAGGGAAGGTATTTGGAAAGGGAAAATAAACATTATTGACAAATTGGGTAATATTTTAGACTTAATTGCTACGATTAGCTCTATAAAAAATAAGAGTGGCGATATTTTAGAGTATATGATATTTATACAAGATATAACAGAAATAATCCATTTACATAAAGAATTTGAGGAAGCGCAAAGGGAAATTATTTATAAAATGGGAGAAATTGTAGAAAGTAAATCCCAAGAAACAGGTCTTCATGTAAAAAGAGTTTCTGAATATTCAAAATTATTGGCTTTAAAATATGGAATGAGTTTTAAAGAATCAGAACTTATTAAATTTGCTTCACCAATGCATGATATAGGGAAAATAGCTATTAATGATTCTATATTACATAAAACAGATAAGTTAACTCTTGAAGAATATGAAATAATGAAAAGTCATGCAAATATAGGTTATGAATTATTAAATAATTCTAATATTGAAATATTAAGAGTAGCTTCAATAATCTCCCATGAGCATCATGAAAGATGGGATGGAAAAGGTTATCCAAGAGGTTTAATAGGTGAAAATATACATATTTATGGGCGAATAACAGCAATTGCGGATGTGTTTGATGCATTATCTACAAGTAGAGCATATAAAGAAGCTTGGGAATTAGATGATATTTTAAATTTATTTAGGGAAGAAAGAGGAAAACATTTTGACCCTTACTTAATAGATTTATTTTTTGAAAATTTAAATGAATTCTTAGAAATAAAAGAAAAATTTAAATAAAACTTACACTACCTTATAAAGGTAGTGTGATTCTAAAGCAAGCACCATTTAATTTATTAAAAACTTCTATTGAACCACTCATATGTTGTTCAATAATCATTTTACTCATATAAAGACCAATTCCTGTTCCATTTCCATTTTTTGTAGAAAAATATGGATCAAAAATTCTATCTAAAATTTCTTCTGGTATCCCACCAGCATTATCTTCAATATCAATAATAAAAAAATTCTCATTACAAATAGAAGAAATCTTCACATAAGCATTTTTTGTTTTTTTCTCTTCAAATTCATCTAATGCATTTATATAGATATTTAAAAAGACTTGCGAAATTTTTGACAAATTTAAATTTAGAATCATATTTTTACTTTTATCATCTAATACTATATCTAAGTTAATAGATCTTTCATCAAGTAATGGTTTTATTAATTCTAATGATTTATTTAATATTTCTTCAAAATGAAAATTCCCCTTCTCTTCATCAAAATTGTAAAAATCCCTAAAATCATCAATTGTTTTAGACATATGTTGTATTAACTCTGAAGATCTTGAGTAATTATCTTTAAACTTGATTTTGTCTAATTTATTCATTTCATTCAATAAATTCATTCTATCCAATATAAGACTCAGTGTTGTTAATGGTTGCCTCCATTGATGAGCAATCATACTTATCATTTCACCCATTGCAATAAATTTTGATTGATAAATCAATAAATTATTTGTTCTTTTTATTTCATTCTCTTGAAATCTTTTTTTTTCAAAAAGATTTATATAAATATTTAATTTTGATTTTAATAGTTTATCGTCAATAGGCTTGGAAATATATTCAATTGCTCCTAAATTATAACCTGTTGATAGGTATTCTTTTTTATAATAAATACCTGTAATAAATATTACAGGTATGTCTTTTAATGAATCAATTGTTTTTATATATTCTATAAGTTCAAAAC
>JAQUIV010000144.1 GCA_028681275.1 Aliarcobacter sp. | reverse complement strand
CTTGTTTTAAAAGTGAGAAAACAATTATAATTCTAGTAAATGATGTAACCATAAGTATTAGTGTTGGAGCTAATACCATTAAAGTTAAAATAACGGCTATGTTGATAGTTTTTACAAATTGAGCAGGTTCATTTATCCCTGCAACTGAAAGATTGACCATGGGCGCTGTATCTGCACCAAAAGCAAAGATAGAAAATAGTAAAAGTGTAATTATAAATTTCAAAAAAAATCCTATTTCAAAAATAAAAAATATGTTATCTAAAAAACGATTAAAACGATATAATCGAATTTATTTGCTTATATATCCCAATTCATCTAATTTATCATAGATTTTACTTACAATTTCACCAGCTGCTTCTCCACCATGTCCTCCATGTTCTTCAATTACAGTTACAACATATTGAGGATTCTCAAATGGTCCATAAGTTGTAATCCAAGCGTGAGATCTTTCAAAATATTTTAAGTCTCCTTCTTTCATCCTAACTTTTTCAGATTGAGGAATTGAAACAACTTGTGCTGTTCCGGTTTTTGATGCTATTGTAATTCTAGAGTTAATATGTTTACTTGCAGTTCCTTTTGGTGAATAAGAAACATCATACATACCTTTTCTTATAATATCTAGATATTCTTCTGGAATATTTAGCTTTTTAGGTTCTTCATAATTTGCTTTATAAAAGTGTGGTTTTGGTAATTTCCCAGTTGCAAGGTAACTTGTATATCTAGCAACTTGAAGAGGAGTTACTAGCATATTTCCTTGTCCAATAGAAGTAATTACCGTTTCTCCAACATACCAAGGTTGATTATATTTTTTTTCTTTCCACTCTTTATTTGGATTTACTCCTGAAAACTCATTTATTTGGTCAACTCCTGTTTGTTGTCCAAATCCTAACTCATCAAGGGCTTCAGATATTTTACTTATACCTATTCTTAAACTTCCTTTGTAGAAGAAGTCATCACAACTTTCAGCAATTGCTTTTCTAAAATTAACACCACCATGCCCAGTTGATTTCCAACATCTAAAATTTCTATTTCCAATAGTTAATGAACCAGAACAATTAACTGTGAAGTTATCTTTAATTCCATTATTTAAAAATGATAAAGCAACACCCATTTTTATAACAGAACCAGGAGGATAAAGACCATTTATAATCTTATTTGTAAATGGATGATTAAAGTCATTTCTCATCTCATTCCATTCTTTTACAGAGATACCTCGAGCAAAAATATTATTATCAAATTCAGGGAAAGAGGCAGTTGCTAATAATTCTCCATTGTTTGCATTCATAATAATTACAGAACCACTTTTCCCTGTAAATACTTCTTGAATATATCTTTGAAGTCTTAAATCTAAAGTTGTTTTAATATTATTATCAATAGAAGCATCTTTTTCATCTAATATTTCTATCTCTTTATTTAAAGCATTTACTTTAACATCTTTATAACCCATCTCACCTTGTAATTTAGTGTTGTAATATTTCTCTAAACCATTTTTACCAATTATTCCATTGTAAGTTGAAAGTTCATTATTTAGAATATCAAGTTTTGAAGCTTTTCCCACATATCCAATAATATGAGAAGCTAGCTCTTTTTGTGGATATGCTCTTTTTGTTGTAGATTCTACTTTTATATCTTCTTTTGATGAAAGAATTGTATATTTAGGAAAAAATTCTTCATAAGGAATATAATCAATAACTTTTATAAAATCATGGTTATATGAAGAGTCTTCTCTTTTATATTCTTTTATTAATTTATCCCTTTCAAATTGAGGAAAATGTTTTACTATTGAATCCATTATTTGTTCTAATTTTTCTTTATTTTTATAAGAACTTAAATGTGGTCTTACTAAAACAGTAAATCCCATTTCATTAATAGCTAATTTTTCACCATTTCTATCTTCTATCATTCCACGAATTGGTATTTTATTAACTCTTTTTATATAATTATTTTTTGATAATTCTTCATAATAAGTATTTGATTTAATACTTAAAAAATATACTCTTGATAATAAAGTTATCAAAATTCCCAATATAATTAAAAAAATTAGTGTTAATCTTAAATTCAAAGAAATGCTCCAAAAAATAATAAATCTATCATTACATTTGCAAATAATGTAAGTAATATTTGAGTATTTAATTCAAAAATAATTGACCACAAAATCAATAAACCAAGGTAAAAAAATATTATATAAACATAACTACTTGATAAATTATAAGAGGTGTGATTTTCATCTTTGGGTAAAACAAAAACATAAATAAAAAGTGATAAAAGTGATAAAGTAAAAGGTTTTAAACCCATATTTACCTCTATAAATAAAAATGCAATTATCACAAAAGTTAAAGAGTATAAATATCTTTTTCTAAGACATCTATAAAAAGCTGTAAATAAAATACCAGCAAACATAATCAATAAAAAATGTATAGATGAAATTATATTAACTGTAATTGCAATAAGTAGTACAATAAATAAAAAAATTGGATTATCTAGGTTGTTTCTTGTCATATAAATTTGATGCTTTAATTTTGATTATTCAAGATTATAGTATAAAAAATCTTACAGCAATATCAAAGGTTAAGGGCGATTTTTATTATTTGATAAATCATAAATAAAAGAAAATATTTCAGCAACAGCTTTATACATAGATGATGGAATTTCTTTGTCAATATCTAGTTGTGATAAAAGTTCTATTAAATCTTCATCTTTTCTTATTGGAATATCATTCTCTTTTGCAATTTTTATGATATTTGAAGCAGTTTCAGATTTTCCTTTTGCAACAATTTTGGGTGCATTATCTTTTTCAATATCATATTTTAATGCAACAGCTTTTTGAATAAAATTTTTATTTTCTTGCATTTTATACTCTTATATCTACACTAGATGAATTTAAGTTTTGATTGTAACTATTATTTATATAAGCTTGCGTTGGTTTATCTGAAGACTCTTTTTCTTCTTTTAAATCTAAAAGTTTTATATTAACAGGAATTAAATCAACACTGTTTAATGCAATTTTTAGTTGTTGCATATTATCTCTAATTGCTATTTTAAAATGTTCTCTTTGGGCATAAACTGTCAAATCAAGTTTGTTTTTATCATATAAAGCCAACATTAAATCAACTTTTCCAAAATCTTTTAAAGTTAAATTTATTTGACAATAAAACTTATCTTCTTCTATTTTTTTCATAGAGATATTTCCCTCTTCAAGCATTTCCCAAAGAAATGGAAGATAAACACTATTTGAGTTTGAAG
>JAQUIV010000040.1 GCA_028681275.1 Aliarcobacter sp. | reverse complement strand
CCATTTGTTCCCTTTAAATAAATCTAATTGTAGATATTTTATCGAAAAATTGCTATAATAATATTTAAGTATATTACAAAGGTTTTAAATAGGTGCGAATTGCAATATTTGGTGGAAGTTTTGACCCTATACATGTTGCTCATGTTGCAATAGTAAAGGAAGCATTAGAAAAACTTCATATTGATATGGTAATTGTTGTTCCAACATATTTGAATCCTTTCAAGAGTAGCTTTTACTTAAATCCAGAAACTAGATTCAATCTACTTAAAAAAGTTTTTAAAGAGTTTGAAAAAGTTCAAATTTGTGATTACGAAATAAATCAAGAAAAAACTAGCTATTCAATTGACACTGTAAGTTATCTAAAAAACTTATATAATCCATCAAAAATTTATTTAATAATTGGAGAGGATAATTTAAAAACTTTAGATAAATGGCATGAAATTGATAAACTAAAAGAACTTGTAGAGTTTGTAATTGCGACAAGAAAAGGTTTTGAAAGTAAAAAAGCAAAAGAGTTTAAAAATTTGGATGTTGATATTAATATTAGTTCTAGCTTGTTAAGAGATAAAATTAATTTAGATTACATTCCAAAAGAAATTAAAGATGATATATTAAATCTTCAAGAAAAAGGTAAAAGTTTTTGAATACTAGATTAGAAAACATAAAAAAAATATTAGATGACAAAAAAGCAGAAAATATAGAAATTATTGATTTAACGTCAAAAGACTATATAGTTGATTATGTTGTAATTGCTACAACATTAAATCCAAAACATGGGTTTGCATTATTAAACTACTTAAGAACAGATTTAAAACCAACAGGTGAAGAATTTTTAAGAGTTGATGAAGATGATGAATGGACAATTATTGATTTAGGGGATATGTTTATTCACTTAATGAGTGAAAAATATAGAAATAAATACTCTTTAGAAGAGTTTTTATCTGAATTAGTAACTAAACAATAGAATTTTTAAATTCTATTGTCCAGGTCGCATAATCTTATTATAATTTGCAGCGGCATCTCTCGCACCGCCCATATTATTTGCATATATTGCATAACCAACGATTACAACCAAAATTGTAATAATCCATTTCATTACATCTGTTCCTTAGCTTTAATTCCTAAAAGTCCCAACCCAACATTAATACTTAACGCTGCCATTGCTAAAACTTTTAAATAAACATTTTGTTCATCACTACCAATAACTTTATGTTCATTATAAAATTTATGAACACTTGAGGCTAATGAATATAAATATTCAGTAATTTTTTGCATATCTCTTTTTGTAAATGCTTCTGTTAATATAGATTCTAATAAAAGTGATTCATAAACTAAGTTTAATCCATCTTGATTTAAATTTGAGAAATCAATATTTTTTATATCGTCAATATTAATTTCAGCTTTTTTAAACACTTGATTAATTCTAGCGTGAGCGTAATTTATGTAAAAGATAGGATTTGATGAATCTTGATTTTTTAACATATCAATATCAAATTCTAAGTGTGTATCACTTTTTCTTGTTAAGAAAATAAATCTTAAAGCATCAGCACCAATTTCTTCAGTTATATCAGACATCAAAATAACATTTCCAGCTCTTTTTGACATTTTGTAAGGTTCTCCACCTTTTAATAACTGAACCATTTGAGATAAAATAACTTCAAGTTTTGAAGAGTCATTTCCTAAAAATTCAATAGCTGCTTTTACTCTTGAAATATATCCATGGTGATCTGCACCCCAAATATTTATATATTTATCAAATGGTCTGTCAAATTTATTTTTATGATAAATAATATCCCCAGCTAAATATGTAGGAATTCCATTATCTCTTACAACAACTCTGTCTGAATCATCACCATATTGAGTTGATTTTAAATAAATTTTGTCATCTTTAGGATAAAGTGAACCATTTTTTTCTAATACTTCTTTTGTTTTGTCCCAAAATGAATATAATGATTTTTCAGAAACGAAATTATCAAATTCAATTCCTAAATCTTTTAAATCTTTAACTATTATATCCATAACTAAATCTTTAGAAAAAAATGCTATCTCTTTAAATCTTGATTCATCATAAATAATATCTTTTCCAAACTTTTCTATTACGATATTTGCAATATCAATTAGATATTCACCTCTATAATAAGTTTCAGGATAAGTTACATCTTCTTTAAAAATAAAATCTCTAGCAGCTAATGAAACTGATAATCCCAATAAATCCATTTGAGCACCAGCATCATTTATATAATATTCAGTTGTAATATCATAACCTAAATATTTTCCAACACGCGCAAGGGCATCTCCAGCGATTGCACCTCTTGCATGACCAATATGTAAAGGACCTGTTGGATTTGCTGAAACAAACTCTAATAAGATTTTTTCATCTTTTTTATTTTGTTTTGCAAATGTTTCTTTATTATTTAAAGCATTATCAACCAATGATTGTAAAAATGATGATGATAATTTGAAATTTATAAAACCTTTAACAGCTTCAACTTTTTCAAACATATCAGAATCACTTAAATTTACAGCCAGTTCATCAGCTATAACCATAGGAGATTTTTTAAGTTCTTTTGCCAGTGAAAATGCAACGGGTGTTGCATAATGACCAAAAGATATATCTTTTGGTTTCTCTAATACAATATTTGTATTTAATTTTTTTTCAATAAATTCTTTAACTAAATTTTGCAATAGTTTCTCTTACGCTTGTTTTGTTTCATTTTTATCAGTTGAAGTTGTTGAAGGTTTTCTTTCAATTTCATCTGATTTATTTACTATTTCATCTTCATCATCTTTTACAGCTTTTTTGAAGTTTTTAATACCTGAACCTAAACCTTTTGCTAATTCTGGTATTTTTTTACCACCGAATAACAATAATACAACTAACGCTATTAATAACCACTCCATACCACCTGGCATACTCATGATATATCCTTCTATTGATTTTGTATTATTATAACTACATAATGCTTAAAAAAATTTGTACTTTTACTTTAGTAAAAAATGCATTAATTTAAACCCACCACCAGCTGCGGCTATCGTACCAATCAAATTTAATGCGATGTTTGTAATAGCTAAATAAATTGAAGTACCAAATAATAGATAAGATTCTATGGCAAAAGTTGAATAAGTAGTTAATCCACCTAAAAATCCCGTTGTTAAAAATGCTTTTAAATTTACAGAAACTGTATAGTGAGAAAAATAAGCAAAAAGTAATCCGATGATAAATGAACCTACTAGATTAACTAATAATATTCCTAGGGGGAATTCTATCGGTACATATTTATTAGTAAAATGTACAGTATATGCTCTTGCTATTGAACCTAAAAATCCACCTAAGCCAATTGCAAAAATCATAGACCAATTAAGAGACATAGTTTTCAGATTCCTTATTAAATGCTTCATTCATCTTTTTTTCTACATCTTCAAACCAATCTGTATTTTTATCAGCTTGAACTGGTTCTAAATAAACTACTTTAACAACTCCAGGAGTTGCTAATAATTTTTTAGAATCAACTATGTTTCTTGTATTAAACAAAACTATTGGTTGAACTCTTAGATTGTATTTATTAGCAACCATTTTAGCACCTGGTTTGAAACTTAACATTGATTTTCCATTACTTCTTGTTCCTTCAGGGAACATTGCAATTGGTCTACCTTTATCTAATCTATCTTTTGTCTCTTTCAAAAGATTAATAATTCCAGCTTTATTTTCTCTATCAATACTAATCATTTTAGGAGCTTTAATTATATGTCCAAAAAAGAATAAATCTGTAATCTCTTTTTTTGCAACCCAAGCTAAATCTCTTGAATGGATATATTCCATAACTATAATATCAAGTAACGATTGATGATTCATTATAATCATGTCACAAGATTCATCTAGTTTTCCTTGTGTTTCTAATTTAATTCCTAAAACAAACATTTGGAAATTCATCCATACCTTTATTACTTTATGAGTATGGTTTTTAAAGATATACATTAGAACCACAGTAATTGCAACTGTAATTGAAAATTGTATTAAAAGTATAATTCCTCTAATTCTCGCCAAAACTTTCTTCCTTTATCCAACCAATAAAATCACTATCACTTCCTAAAACTTTTATAAAGCCATTTTTTCTTTCTAATACTTCAACTTTTTGATCATTGGCTATTTTAAAGAATACGGTAGAGTTTTTTGTTGGTAAAATATATACAAATGAATCTTTTTTTACTATTCCCTTAGGATTTGGGAAAAGATAGATTACTGAAATAAGAAGAAATATTAGTGATAAAATAAGAAAAAATCTCTTTCTTTTCCAAATAAATAATCCTAAAAACAATAAAAATAAACAAATTGAAGCTACTTTTTTATACATCTCAAAACTTGAATCATTTGGATTTAAATCTGTTTGTGTACTAACAAGTTCATTTTGCAACAATAAAGGAATTGTAACATCTTTAAAACTTTTACTTTTAGTATTATAATAAGTAATAACCAATTTCTTTTTGTATATTGGAGTAACAAAATAATAAACTAAATTCTCTTTTTCATTATAATCTTTTATACTAGAAATAGCTTGGTCTTCAATATCTTTTAGTTTAAAGTCTGCTAAATTTGAATTAATTGCATCAACATCAATTATTGTTAAAGCTTCTTTATTGTTATATTGTTTTGTTTTGTAGGCTTTTAAAATAAAATCATCTGCAATTACTCCAGAGAATCTTTCATCTCCTTTTCCTATATCTGAATATTTTATAACAGGTGCAGCTAATTCAGTAGAATCTATCATTCCACCATCATTCATTAAAACTACACTAATATCTGGAAATTTAAAATTTCCTTGTTTTACTTTAAAATAATAACTATTTTCATAAGTGTCATTTGATATTTTTTTCCAAGGATTTTTTGGATTTAAGATAGTTATATTTGAAGAATTTGTAAAAGTAGTTGCTAATTCATCAAAAGTATTAGTGGTAATTAAAGCTTTAACTACAACTTCAAATTTTTGATTTTTGTAAACATTTGTAGGTATTTTATTATATGAGATATATAAATTTTTAGCTGCAAAAAGATTAACACATAAAAAAATATTTAATAAAATAACTAGTTTTAAGATTTTTTTCATTTTACTTTTTACAATAAAGAATTAACTCCTTATTGTAAAAAACCCTTTAACATATTAACACCATCAATAGAACCTAATAGTTCTTCAATAGCTCTTTCAGGATGTGGCATTAAACCAAAAACATTTTTTTCTTTATTACAAATACCAGCAATATTTGATACAGAACCATTCATGTTTACTAAGTTCCCGTCTTTATCACAATATTTTAAAAGAATTTGATTATTGTCTTCTAACTCTTTTAATCCTGCTGCATCAATATAATAATTACCATCATGGTGAGCAACTGGGATATTTACAACTTCATCTTTTTTCATTAATGATAAAAATTTATTATCAGTATTGATTACTTTTAAAGTGTGATATTTTGAAATAAAATGTAAAGAATCATTTCTTTTCATAGCACCTGGTAATAACCCAGCTTCTAATAAAATTTGGAATCCATTACAAATTCCTAAAACTTTTCCACCATTTGCTGCATATGCTTGAACTGATTCCATAATGTTTGCAAATCTAGCAATTGCTCCACTTCTTAAATAATCTCCATAAGAAAATCCACCAGGAATTACTAATAAATCAGTGTCAGCTGGAATATCTTTCTCTTTATGCCAAATAATTTGTACTTCGCAACCTAATTGTTCAAATGCATATTTTGTATCATATTCACAGTTTGTTCCAGGAAATTGTAATACTGAAATTTTCATATTAACCTACTATTTCTATATCGTAATCTTCAATAACTGTGTTAGCTAAAAGTTTTTGACACATTTTTGTAACTTCTTCTTTTGCTGATTCTTTATCTGTTGAGTTTAATTCAATAATAATTTGTTTACCAATTCTTACATTTTTAACTAACTCTTTAAAACCTAATGTGTCTAATGCATGATGAGTTGCTTTACCTTGATCATCAAGTACACCTTGTTTTAATGCTACATTTACAATTGCTTTCATTTATCACCTTCAATTTATATTTTTGCGATTATATCTAAAACTGCCTTACAGCAATTTAGGCTAAAAACTATTTACTTAATCTATTAAGAATAGTTGTATATCCACTTAAAATTTTATCTTTAATTTCTTGAGGAACATTTACTTCTAATTTTTCACCTGCTTTAAGGCTTTTTGCTTTCTCTTTCCAATTGTCTGCTTTACCAAAATCTCTAAGAATTTGTTTATCCATAGAGATATAATTAGCAGCATCAAAATCTTCTTTAGAGATAAATCTTGAACTCTCAGGTGTTAAAACTTCATCACCTAAAACCCACTCACCTTTAGAATTAACAAATATTTCAAACTTAGTATCAACTACAATAATACCTCTATCTTCAGCAAATTTAGTAAAATCTTTAAATAATTTTTCTAAACTAGTTACTATCTCAGGGAAAGTTTCTCTAACTTTTGCTGAGTTTAAAGGTTCGTCTTTGATACCTTTAGTAGTTGGAGTAAAAATTGGAGTTTCAAATTTATGCCATTGTTTTAAACCTTTTGGTAAATCTAAACCATACGGGTCTAAACCATTTTGACAAGCATCAAACAAAGAACCTGTTAAATAATTTCTAAAGATTAATTCAAATTGAACAACTTCACCATCAATTGTAGCCTCTAAAGGTTTACATAATTCCATAAGCTGACATCTTGGTGCAATTGCTAAAGATTGATCAACTGTTTCAGATAAAATTGCTGTTCTAATTCCAGCTTCTTTAGCAAATGCAGCACCATTATTTGAAATAGCTGTTTGAGAAACACCTTTTCCTTCAATCAAAAGATTTAATGGAATGTCAAATACTGAACATCTATCACTTCTTACTAATAATACTTTTGCTTCATCACCTGCACAAGTATAAAGATCTGCATTTTTACCAATATAAAAAAGGTTATATCCTAACTCTTCAAGTTCAGGAATACCCTTTTGAGTTGTTGTTTTCTTTGATTCAGGCCAAAGTCCAAGTGCTACTATTTCACTTATTTTCATTTAGTCTCCTAGGATTATTTATTCATAATTATTAAACTTTTTAAAATTGCAATAGAAGTACTTAATTGATTATCTCCTAATACATCTTCACCAGTAATTACTTTTTTAGTTTCATCTGCTATAACTTTTTCTTCTTTTTTTACATCATTTACTTTTTCAAGTTCTCCTTCAAGATGTTTTTTTAAGTCTGCTTCTTTTATTTTAAATTTGTCTTCTTCAGCTTGTGTAACTTTCCCAGAATTTACAATAATATCAGGAGTTACTCCTGTTGCTTGAATTGTTCTTCCGCTTGGTAAATAGTATTTTGCGATAGTTAATTTTATATTTTCACTTCTATCATTTTCAATAGGTAATACAGCTTGAACTGAACCTTTACCAAAAGTTTTTTCACCAATAATAACTGCTCTTTTGTGATCTTGTAAAGAACCACTTACAATTTCAGAAGCTGATGCTGAACCCTCATTTACAAGAACAACTAGTGGTAGTTTTGTTTTTGTTTTTAATGCACTTGCTTCAAATTTCTCTTCATCTTCAGGATTTCTTCCTTTTTGAGAAACAATAACTCCGCTATCCACAAATAAATCAACTACTCCAATAGCTTGAGAAAGTAAACCACCTGGATTATTTCTTAAATCTAAAATAAACCCTTTTGCAGTTTTGTTAGCTGATATAATTTTTTCTAAATCTTCTGTAACTTTTGTATCAAAGCTAGAAATTCTTAAATACAATAAATTTTCATTTTCAATTGTTTTAGAGAATACAGATTGGATTTTAATTATATCTCTTTTCATTTTTATTTCTAAAGGTTTTGTTTCACCTTTTCTTACAAGTGTTAATGTTATATCTGTTTGAGGATTTCCTCTCATTAAAGTAACAGCTTCATCTAAAGTCATATTTATTGTTGAAGTATTATTAATTTTCAAAATAATATCAGAAGCTTTTACCCCTGCTTTAAATGCTGGAGTATCATCAATAGGAGAAATTACAGTTAAAGCACCATCTCTCATACCAACAGTAATACCTAAACCACCAAATTCACCTTGAGTTTGAATAGCCATCTCTTTTGAAGCTTTTTTATCCAAATAAGATGAATGGGCATCTAACTCTTGCATTAAACCTTTTAATGCTTTATCAACTATTTCTTGTAGTTTTATGTCATCAACATAATATTTTTCAACAGTTCCAATAACTTTTGTAAGTTTTGATAAAGACTCAAATCTTGTTTGTTCAGGAGTTGTTTCCTCAACAGCAAAAAGATTTTGTGATAAAACAAATGAAAGTGCAGAAGCTAATAATAATCTCTTCATATTTTTTATAACCTTGTAAATTTATAGAGAATTATTATACAAAAAGTAAGATAAAAGTAAGATTTTATCAAAAATTTTGTACCATATCAACTACTTTTCAAAAAGGTTATAAAAATGAGTATAAAAGAAAATGTTGATTATGTTAAAACAGAGCTAAGTAGCGAAGAGAAATTTTTAGAAAATTTCGTAAAAGGTGAAAGGTTTTTTAAAAAATATAAAACATTAATCTTTGCATTTGTTGCAATTATATTAGTAGGATTTATTGCTTTCTTTATTAAAAATTCTATTGCACAATCAAATAAACTTGAAGCAAATATTGCATTTAACAAAGTTCTTGAAAATAGTAATGACACACAAGCACTTGCAGATTTAAAAGAAAAAAATCCTGAACTTTACGATGTTGCTCTATTTTTACAAGCAAAAAAAGATGCTAAATCTGTAGATATAAATGTTCCTTTATTAAAAGAATTATCAAAATATTCAGCAGCATTAGCAAATAAAAATATATCTGAATTAGATAATTTATCTATGCAAAATGATTTTTTATTAAAAGAGTTTGCAATTTTCAACAAGGCACTTTTCCTGACAAATGAAGGAAAATTCAATGAAGCAAAAACAACTTTGGCATTAATTCCTCAGACTTCAAAAGCCTTTGAATTAGCTAAATTACTAAATCACTATCTACTTACAAAATAAGGAAAAACTATGAAATACCTATTAATTTCATTATCTGCAATATTTTTATTTACAGCTTGTTCAGGAAAAAAATATTTTGAACCTGAAGATGTTAGCAGTAATATAGAATTAAATAAAGAATCTATGTCTTCATCTATACAATCGATGAATAAAATTGGTGCAACACTTGAAAATAAACAAATTATCACAGATAAGGGAATTTCATCTTTTGAATTACCAGAAAATTTTGAATTTATAAATGTAAGTAGTGATGGAAGAATAATTGCTACAAATTATATTAATAAAATATTAATTGGTGATGAAGAAAGAACTGTTAAAGATGTTGTTGTTGCTGCGTCTTTAAAGGATAATAAATTAGCATTAGTTTATTCAAATAACACTATTGAGTTAATTGATATTAAAACAAATAAAACTCTATTTAAAGAGTATTTACCAATATCACTTGCAAATGACACAAGAATTACAAATCCATATTTTATGGGTGGTTTAATACTTTTCCCTACTTTAAATGGAAAAGTTGTAATTGTTTCAGCTGCTACAAATGAGTCTGTAAAAAATATTTCTGTTGATCCAGACAATGAATTTAATAATATTATCTCATTAAATGTAGTTGAAAGCACTCAAACACTAATTGTTGCAAGTCCAAATAAAGTTGTGTCTATTTCTCCAAAAGAGATAATTGCAAAAAGTTATGAAGTTAGAGATATTATTGTAAAAAATAATGATGTTTATTTAGCTACTATTGATGGACAAATTATTAAATTAACTCCAAATTTAGTTGAAGTTGCTAAGAAAAAATATAAATATGCAAAAATCCATGCTTTAGCATTTTCAGATTCATTATACGCTGTTGAATCACAAGGTTATTTAATAAATTTAAATCAAGATTTTACAGATGATAGAATCTATGATTTTAGTTTTGATAATGAAGAGAGAATGATTGCAATTGGAAATAAAATATATTATGATTCAAAATATATAACTCTTCCATAATTAAAAGTTTTGAAATAAAAAAGGGATATTTGGAAAACCAAATATCCCTTTTTTTTTAATCAGATTTTTAAACTCTTACGAGAAATTTCTATTAGCTAAGTATTCAACTAATACTGTTGCATAAGAGCCTTTAGGAAGAATGAAGTCTAAACTACATACTTTTTTAGCTGCATCGTATTTACAAGATATATCTTTAGGAAAAACCATAGCTTCTCTTCTATAACCTTTCTCTTGAATATATAAGTCATCATACTTTTGCTCAATTAAAGCAGCATCACCCATTGCTTTAAAAACTTTTCTACCAGGGAGTAATCCTGTTGGAGTTATTTTAAAATTATGGAAATCATTTAATATATTTGTTGTTATAGCTTTTGGAGTAAATAATTTATCATTTTGTAAATCTAAAAATATATCTCCATTTAAAAGTTTAAACTCATCATTTGATAAACTTAATCTCTCAACTAACCAAGCATTAAAGAAACTACTTTGATAAGCAGCAATAAGCATTTTTGATAACTTCTTATCTTTTACTATCTCATCACCGTAAACTACTTCTTTTGCTTTTGCAAGATTATCAACTACTTCTTTCCCAAATCTTTGATAACCAAAATAGTTTGGCATTCCTTCTTTGACTATAAGTTTGATGATTTTTTGAATATGATTTATATCAGTTACTTCAACATTATGAAGATTTATTTTAAATCTATTTCCCTCTAAATCACCAATATTTAACTTTTCATTATGTAAAAAAGTATCTAAGATTTCTATTTTTTTATTTTTAAAAAGTTTGATTTCTTTTGAATATTTTTTTGGAATAGTAATATACTGAGTTGTAGTGGCTCTTTTGTCTTTAAGACCAGCGTAACCAATCTCATTTGAAAAGACATTTAAGAATTTTGCTAATCTATCGATTAACTCCCAAGTATCGCAGTTACTTTTTACTATTTTTAAAACTAAAAAACTACCTGCACCAGAAAATTTTATAGGTTGTTCTTCAACTATAAAATCTTCCTCATTTTGAACAAATTTGAAATTTAAAGTTTTATCATTCTTCGGATAAACTCTTTTTATCAATTTTTAGCTCTTTTTATAAACTCATTTTCATAAACAGTTCTACACTCTGTACAAAATTTAGCAAAAGGTTTAGCTTTTAATCTTCCAAGAGGAATAACAACTCCACACATATCACAAATTCCGTAAGTACCTGCTTCTATTTTTTTAAGAGAGTCTTCTATTTGTTTTAACTCTTCAATTTGATGATTTGCAATCATTCCCTCAGTAAAAGAATCACTTACTAACTCAGCATAATCTAATTCATCATTGATTTCTTGTTCTTTTAACTGATCAATGTTTGCTCTACTATTATTAATATTTGATAGAATATTTTCTTTTCTTTCAAGTAAAATTATTCTTAACTCATCAATTTGCTGTTTATTTGGCATAGTTTCTCCTTAAGTATTCGCGCAATTATATAGTTTTTTATATATATTGTTCATTAAAAGAGCTTTAAATCCCTATTCTATGGGCTAGATTTTAATAAAAATTATCATTAATAATATAATAAAATTTATTTTTTATATTTTTTGTTTAACAAAACATTAACTAAAAAGAGATAGAATACAAAAGTTCTAAGAGGAGTTTATTATTACTACTTTAACAAAAAGATTTGTTTTATTAATTACATTTTTCATATTAAATTTTGTTTTCTTTATTTTTTTTCATTCAAAATTAAATAGTAATATTAATTATTCAACAAAAATTAGTTCAATTACAAAACTTCCAAACCTTGCTTATTCAAACAATATTTATGAGTCAAGAATTCAAGAAAACAAAAACTTTTCAAATAAAATTTTTCCTATGAATTTACAAATAAACTACTTGGATTTTGTTTATGAAAAATAGTGTTTTTTTTAACTTCTTATTTCTTTTATTAGTAAAACACAAATCAAAACATATTGCTATTTTTATTATTTCAATTTTGATTGTTTTTTTGATTTCAGGTGTTCTTTTTATCTCAAATAGTTTAAAAAAAGAGGTTTTTTCTACTTTAGACAATCAAAGTGATTTTATAATCCAAAAAACAAATAATGGAAAGACTTTTGATACTCCAATTTCTTGGGTTGAAGATTTTTCTTCAATAAATGGCGTAAAAAATGTTCAACAAAGAGTTTATGGACACTATTATTTTATGCCTGAAAATATTTATTTTACTATTGTTGGTGTTGATTTATTTGAAGAAAATACAAATAAAAATATAAATGATTTACTCAAAACTCTAAATATCTCTGATTTTTTAAAAAATGATTCTATGATTATTGGAAATAGAATTAAAAAAATATTTGATAAATATCACTATTTTGATTCTTATGATTTTAAACTTTTAGATAAACAATCTTTAAATGTAAAAATATTCAAAGATTTACCACAAGAAGCAAATTTAGTTGCAAATGATTTGATAATCATGGATATAAATCTTGCAAAAAAGATTTTAAATATAAACGAAGAAAATTCAACTGATATAGTTTTAAATGTCCCAAATGATTTGGAAAAACAAAATATAAAAGAACAACTAATTTTAAAACACTCAAATATTAGAATTTTACAAAAAGAGAGTCTAAAAAAAGAGTATGAAAATATGTTCAACTACAAAGGTGGGATTTTTTTAGTTCTGTTTATAGTTGTGATTTTCACATTTATTTTGATTTTATACCAAAGATATTCAATGATTAGTTCAAGTGATAAAAAAGAAATAGGTATTTTAAAAGCAGTTGGTTGGAGCATAAAAGATATTATCAAATTAAAAATTATTGAAAATTTTATAGTTGGATTTATGGCTTTTATTATTGGAGTTATTATTGCTTATATTTTTGTATTTATTTTAAATGCACCTATTTTAAAAAATATTTTTATTGGTTTTTCAAATGTTCAAAATGATTTTATTTTAAGTGCTAATATTGAATTTACAACAATAGTTACCCTATTTTTATTTTTTATAATTCCTTTTTTAAGTGCTGTTTTAATTCCCGTTTGGAAAATTGCGGTAATTGATGCAAATGAGAGTATGAAATGATAAAAATAGAAAACTTAAATAAAATCTTTAATGAAAATACAAAAAGAGAATTTCACGCTTTAAAAAATATTAATTTAGAAATCAAAAATTCATCTTGTGTTATTTTAAAGGGAATTAGTGGAAGTGGGAAATCTACCCTTTTATCAATTATTGGAACTTTATTAAAACCAACAAGTGGAAGTATAGTTGTTGAAAATGAAAATGTTGCAAAATTTCCTGATTTACACGCCTCAAATTTTAGAGCAAAACGCCTTGGATTTATTTTTCAATCATATAATTTATTAAATACTTTAAGTGTAAAAGATAATGTTTCAATTGCTTTAATTCCACTTGGATTTAATCAAAAACAAATAGATGAAATGGTTTTAAAAGCTTTGGAATTAGCAAATATTCAACATAAAAAAGATGAGTTAGTTTATAATCTTTCAGGTGGAGAAAAACAAAGATGTGCCATTGCAAGGGCAATTGTAAATAATCCAGAAATTATTCTTTGTGATGAACCAACTGCAAATTTGGATTATGATAACTCTCTTATTTTTAT
>JAQUIV010000039.1 GCA_028681275.1 Aliarcobacter sp. | reverse complement strand
TTACATCATTCCTGGCATTCCCATTCCGCCCATATCAGGCATTGCTGGCATAGCAGGTTTATCTTCTTTAATATCAGTTACTGTAGCTTCTGTTGTTAATAAAAGTGATGCAACTGAAACAGCATTTTGCATTGCAACTCTTTCAACTTTTGCAGGGTCAACAATTCCAGCTTCAAACATATCTACATATTCACCAGTTGCAGCATTAAATCCTAAATTTTCATTAGTAGATTTTTCAACTTCATTTGCAACAACACCAGCATCATATCCAGCATTTGTAGCAATTTGTTTTAAAGGTGCTTTAATTGCTCTAAAAATGATTGCTGCACCAATTGCTTCGTCACCTTCAAGTTCAAGTTTAACTTTAGCAGCAGCTCTAATTAAAGCAGCTCCACCACCTATTACAATTCCTTCTTCAACAGCAGCTCTTGTTGCACTTAATGCATCATCAACTCTATCTTTTTTCTCTTTCATTTCAGTCTCAGATGCAGCTCCAACTTTAATAACAGCTACTCCTCCACTTAATTTTGCAAGTCTTTCTTGTAATTTTTCTTTATCATATTCAGAAGTTGTATTTGAAATTTCTGCTTTGATTTGATTTACTCTTGCTTTTACTCTTTCACCATCACCACTTCCATCAACGATAGTTGTATTATCTTTATCAATTACAACTTTTGAAGCAGTTCCTAAACAAGAGAATTCAGCAGTTTCAAGTTTCATTCCCATTTCTTCAGAAATTACAGTTCCACCAGTTAATACAGCAATATCTTCAAGCATAGCTTTTCTTCTATCACCAAATCCTGGAGCTTTAACAGCAGCAATATGTAAAGAACCTCTTAATCTATTTACTACTAGTGTTGCTAATGCCTCACCATCAACATCTTCTGCAATAATTACAAGTGGTCTTCCTGATTGATTAACTGATTCTAAAATTGGTAACATCTCTTTTAAAGAAGAGATTTTTTTGTCATATAATAAAATAAATGGATTATTAAATTCTGCTACCATTTTTTCAGCATTTGTTACAAAATATGGAGATAAATATCCTCTATCAAATTGCATTCCCTCAACAACATCTAGTTCATCAGAGATACCTTTTGCTTCTTCAACAGTGATTACACCATCTTTCCCAACTTTATCCATAGCTTCAGCAATCATAGATCCAATTGCTTTATCAGAGTTAGCTGAAATAGTAGCAACTTGTTCAATTTCTGTTTTATTAGCAACAACTCTTGAAGCTTTTTTTAATTCAGCTAAAATAGCTTCAGTTGCTTTATCCATACCTCTTTTTAAGATAATAGGATTAGCACCAGCTGTTACATTTCTTAATCCTTCTTTGAAAATTGAGTGAGCTAAAATAGTAGCTGTTGTTGTTCCATCCCCTGCTTCATCAGCAGTTTTTGAAGCTACTTCTTTTACAAGTTGTGCTCCCATATTTTCTAAAGTATCTTTTAATTCGATTTCTCTAGCAACAGAAACACCATCTTTTGTAATTGTTGGAGCTCCGAAAGATTTTTGTAATAAAACATTTCTTCCTCTTGGTCCCATTGTTACTTTAACAGCGTCTGCTAACTTCTCTACACCTGCATATAATCTATTTCTTGCATTATCACTGAATATTACTTCTTTTGCCATCTTACATTACTCCTATAACATTTTCAATATTTAAAATTAAGTACTCTTGTCCATCTAGCTTAAATTCAGTTCCTCTGTATTGTTCAAATACAACTGTGTCTCCAACTTTTACATCTTCTACTTTATTACCAACTGCTACAACTTCAGCAGTATGTGGTTTTTCTTTTGCATTATCTGGAATATAGATTCCACTTGCAGTTTTGTTTTCAACTTCTGTTCTTTTTACAAGAACTCTTTCACCTAGTGGTCTAAAATTCATGGTATTTCCTTTTGTATTATGGATTGTATTTCTATTAAAACTTAGACATTTAGCACTCTAAAATTCTAAGTGCTAAATTTTATTAAATTTTCAAAAATTTGTCAAGAGATTTGAGCTTATTTGACTAAGAGTTATAAAAAAGTTTATTTGTGTCTATTTATATATTTTAGAAGTAACTCTTCTAAAGATTCTTTTAAACTTGAATCAAAAGTTTCAAGTGTATTTGTACATTTTAAAGCTAATTCATCTGCACTTTTTATTGCACCATTTAGTCCTAATAAATTTACAAATGAATTTTTAGAACTATCATTTTGTGTTGTTTTTCCAGCTTCTTCACTACTTAAAGTCTCATCAATAATATCATCTTGAATTTGAAATAGAAGTCCTAAATCAGTTCCAAAATCATACAGCTTTTCTTGTGTAGCCAAGTCATACTCACAAATAATTGCACCCATTTTAAGACTTGCCGCTATTAATCTTGCAGTTTTATGAATATGTAAAAATTCCAACTGATTTAATTCTAATTTTTGATTTTCAAAATAACAATCTATTGCTTGACCAATAATCATTCCATTTATACCACCATTAGTAGCTAAACATTTAATTAAATCAATTTTTATATCATTTGAAAGTGAAGCATTTGAAATTAAATTAAAAGCTTCAGTATTTAAAGCATCCCCAACTAAAATAGCTGTAACTTCATCATATTTTTTATGTAAAGTTTGGAATCCTCTTCTTAAATCAGCATTATCCATGGCTGGTAAATCATCGTGAATTAAAGAGTATGTGTGTAAAAACTCTAAACACAATGCAACTGGCATAGAGTTTGGAATAAGTAAAGATTTATTTGATTTTACAACGCTTAGCATTAGCATAGGACGAAATCTTTTTCCCCCAGCTTTTAACATATCAGCAAGTGCATCTTCAAAATATGGATGAAAAGTTTTTGAAATAGGAAGATTATCTAATAGATAATCTTCAAATAAAGATAGTAATTTTTTCATAATATTATTTTTGTCCAAAAGACCCTAATCCACCCATCATATTCATAGCCATCATTTTTTTATTTTCATCACTTTGTTTAATTACATCATTCATACATGAAATTAATAAAATTTGTAAAGAGTCTTTATCTTCAAGTAATGAATCATCGATTTTTAAATCAATAACTTCTGAATTTCCATTTATAGAGATTTCAATCATCCCTCCACCAGCTTTTGATGTAAAAATTCTCGAAGCATTTTCTTCTTTAGCATTTTGCGCCATATTTTGAAATTGGTTTAACATATCACCTAAATTAAGGTTTTTTAAATCAATTCCATCAAACATGATCACTTCCAACTAATTCATTTGTAATCAATTCTATATTATTTTTATCATCTACTAAAACTACAATTGGTTTATAATTTTCAAGTTCTGCTTCACTGTAAGAAGCATAAGAAATAACAATAATTTTATCACCAATTTCAACTTTTCTTGCTGCTGCTCCATTAAGACACATATCTTTAGAACCTGCTTTTCCTTTTATAACATAAGTAGCAAATCTTTCACCATTATTTACATTAACTATTTCAACTTTTTGACCCACTCTTAAAGCAGATGCTTTCATTAAATCTTCATCAATAGTGATTGAACCTACATAATTCAAATTCGCATCTGTAACAGTTGCTCTATGAATCTTGCTATATAGCATATCAAATGTCATATATTAATTCCTTTTTTATTTTACTAAATTAACAGGCTCGCCCCAAAACTGTGAAGGTATCAAATACTCTTCAACAGGGCTTCCACCTAATATGTGTTCATCTATTATTCTATCTATTTTTTCCTTAGATAAAGACGAATACATAAAATGCCCTGGTTCCACTAACATTAGTGGTCCCATTTGACATCTTCCTAAACATGAAGTTCTTACAATTTGAACAGGTCCCATTACACCTGCTTTCATTAAACTTTGAGCTGCGTGATTAAATAAATCTCTTGTATTTTCATTTACACATGATGGTTTTGGCATTCCAGGAGGTGAACTTTGTTCGCACTTAAATATATAAAATGTTGGTTGTGGGATACTTGGCATTTCCATTATTTTTCCTTTTTGGGTACATTTTATAACAATTTTTCGAATTTTAACACTTTTTTTTTAAATTCTACTAAAAATATTTTTTTTATGTTTCTTTAAATCTAAAATAATATACTATTTCCCAAATTTACAAAATAGAGGCGTGTTTATGAAAAAAATATTGTTTACTCTTTTTTCATTTGTTTTACTTTTAGAAGCTAATCCAATTGCTACACTTGAAACTTCAAAGGGAAATATCAAAATTGAATTAAGAGCTGACTTAGCTCCAAAAGCTGTGGAAAACTTTGTAACTCATTCAAAAAATGGTTATTACAATGGTCAAATATTTCATAGGGTTATAAAAGATTTTATGATTCAAGGTGGAGATCCAACAGGAACTGGTGCAGGTGGAGAATCTATTTGGGGTGGAAAATTTAAAGATGAGTTTGCACCAAATGCTGTATTTGATAAAGCTGGAATTCTTGCAATGGCGAATGCTGGTCCAAACACAAATGCTAGTCAATTTTTTATTACAACTGTTCCAACATATTGGTTAAATGGAAGACATACAATTTTTGGTTATGTTAAAGAAGGTTTTGATGTTGTTAAAAAAATTGAAAGTGTTCCAACAAATGGAAGATATGAAGGAAATAAACCTTTAGAAGATGTAAAAATCTTATCTATAAAAATAGAAGAATAAATCAAGATTTTCTTGATTTATTTGTTTGTTTCTAACCAAATATTTTACTCATAAAATTTTTATCTCCGTGAGCAATTATCTGTTTTTCAAGAGTTTCAATTCGAGCAGTCTCTTGTTTTGCTTTTTCTTTCCAATACTCTAATTTCTGTAACAATACATCATCCGATTGAGTAGAATCAATTTTTTCTAATAACTCTGAAATTTTATCTTCTAATTCAGCTATTCTTGTTTCATAATTTACTTTTTGTTGAGAGATGATTTTTTCATCCTCTAATTCAAGTTGGAATAGTTTATCTTTTAATTTTTTATTTTCTAATCTTAAATCACTATTCTCTTTTGAAAATTTAAATGCAACATGAGTGTTCGAATTTTTCTTATATAAACCTAATTCCGTCTTTAAATTTTTATTTTCTAATCTATATTTTTCATTATTATAAATATATTTATCGATATTTTTTAAAGATTGTTCTAACTCTATTTGAGTTTTTTCTAACTTATGTTTTAAATCATTAATTATTTGATTTTGCTCTAAAGTTCCCTCTTTACTTCTGATAAAAATATCACTTTTATCTCTCATTAAAGCTAATTGGATTTCTCTTTTTTTATTTAATTCTTCTGTAATATCTTTTTGAATTGAAATTGCACCATTCATTTCACCTGATTCATCAAGAGTTGGCATTACATATGTATCAGTAGTAAAAGAAGTTCCATCTTTTTTTATGTTTTTAAGTTTTCCCTGCCAAGGTTTATTATTCAAAATATTTGCATATAAATTTGTATAAATATCACTTGCCATATCATGGTATTTTAGATACTTTAACTCTTTTCCTATTAAATCATCACTTGTAAATCCTGATATATCACAAAAAAGTTCATTTACATAAGTAATGTTTAGATGAGTATCTGTTTTAATAACAATATTATTTAAGTTGGTAATTTCTCTATATTTTTCAAGTTCTTCTTGTTGTTTTTTTAATAAAAATTCATGATATAAATTACTTGCAATATCATTCATTAAATCTAACAAATATCTAACATCAATAGGTTTTACAATATATTCTTGAACTCTTAACTTAATAGCTTCTGCTAGAAATTCATTATCTGAATAGGCAGTTGCAAGAATTACTGGTATTTTAGTATCAAAATCTCGAATTTTTTTAACCATTTCTATACCATTTAATTCTGGCATATTAATATCTGTTAAAATTAAATCTATATCATCTTGATTTTCAAGATAAGTTCTTAATCCCTCTTTTCCAGTTCTAGCAACATGTACAGTAGAGAAAAAATTTGATAATAGTTGAGATAATTCAACTCTTATTACATCATCATCTTCAACATATAAAAGAGTTAATCTTTTTAACAAATTTTTGTCTATACTCATATAATCACTTATTTTTTATTTTTATTAATCTCTTAATTCGTCTTTTGCTACAACTCTTTCAATATCCATAACAACTAACATTTGGTTATTTGCAAGTCTAATATAACCTTTTAGGTATTTTGATGGAATTGCTGAACCCATTTCAGAAACAGCAGCTAACATACTTGTATCAAGTCTTTGAACATCATCAACTAAATCTACAACTATTCCAATAATTCTTTTATCTTCAGTAATTACAGCAATTACAGAAGTGTTTTCATCATAAGTTCCAGGACCTGTGTTAAATTTTAGTCTAATATCTAAAATAGGAACAACTTCCCCTCTTAAACTGATTAAACCTTTTACCCAACTAGAAGTATTTGGTAGAGGAGTAATATTATCAGGATATGTTAAAATTTCTCTAATTTTTGGTAACTCAATAGCATACTTCATCGCACCTAGTTCAAATGTCATAAACTCACTAGTGTTTGCATAATCTATAACTTTTTTTTCATTATTTTCCATAAAATATTCCTTTTTTAACTATCAAGAGTTTTTACTTGTTTGTATTATTTTACCTTGTATAAACTTAATTTTTATTGTTTTTTAATTTCCTTTAAAATACAACTGGCGATATATTTTGGTGTTTGTAGTTGAAGTTCATCACCAATTTTCAAATCTTCTAAAGAAATTATTTTATTATCCTTCGAAATTTGTACAAATCCATTTTTATCTTTTTTATCTGGATGATTTAATTCAAAATTTGATTTTAATAAATCTATTTGATTTTGAGTTTTTAATAAAATAGCTGAAAAACTATTTTTTAAACTATTTTTTAATAAATTTAATTCATTTTGAGAACTTAAAATTTTTTGTGATAAGTCTGTTTTAAATGAAGATTTTAAAAGATTTATCTCTGTTTGAATATAGTTAAATTTTGTCTCTATTGAGTTTTGTTCAAATAATCTTTTCATATTTGATAACTCTTGTTGTTTATTAAACAATATGTTTTTCATTCGATTATTGTATTCATTTGTTAAAGAGTCTAAATAAATTCTATGTTCATTAATATCTGGCAAAGCAATTTCTATGGCATTTGATGGAGTTGCAGCCCTAATATCAGCTACAAAATCAGAAATCAAATAATCAACTTCATGTCCAACAGCTGAAATAATTGGAGTTTTAGCTTCGAAAATAGCATTTGCAACTATCTCTTCATTAAATGCCCATAAATCCTCAATACTTCCACCACCTCGACCTACAATCATAATATCACAGTGTAATTTATCAGCATATTTAATTGAATTTGCTATATCAAAAGCAGCACCTTCACCTTGAACTAAAGTTGGAACTAAAATAAACTCCACTAAAGACCATCGGTGACTTGCTACTTTTTTCATATCTTCAATCGCAGCACCAGTAGGTGAAGTAACTATTGCTATTTTTTTGGGATATTTTGGAAGTGGTTGTTTATAATTTCCATCAAAATAACCTTTTGCTTCAAGTTTATTTTTTAATTGCTCAAATGCAAATGCTAAAGCACCTTGTCCTGAGGGTTCAATTTTATTACATAAAAGTTGATAATTTCCCCTTGGAGCATAAACTGTTATATTTCCAGTGATTACTACTTTTTGACCATTTTCAAGTTGGAATTTTAAATATTTTGTATTTCCTTTGAACATAACACATGAAAGGGTTGAACTCTCATCTTTTATTGAAAAATAGATATGTCCAGAGCTATGATGGGTAATATTTGAAATTTCACCCTCAACATAAACTTGGATAAAAGTAGTTTCTAAAAGTGATTTTATTTGAACATTAAGTGTTGATACGGAGATTGGTTTATTCATGATTTTAATGCTAGAAAATTATATTTTTCTAGCGATTATTAAAGTAGAGATATTCATAGAAAATGCTTTTACATGAATTGGTTCAAGTCCAGCATTTTTTAGCTCTTTACATAAATTTTCAGTTGTTAAAAACTCATCAATTGAGTTTGGTAAATATGTATATGCTTCTTTATTTTTTGAAATTAATCCACCTAAAACTGGTAATATTTTATTCATATAAAAATCAGTTAAATGGTCAAGTAATTTCTCTTTTTTGTTTTTTGTAAATTCATTGATTACAACTAATCCGTCTTTTTTTAAAACCCTTGCAAATTCATCAAAAGCTTCTTGTCTTTGAACTACATTTCTAATTCCATAAGAGATAGAAATAATATCAGCACTAGAACTATCAAGGGGCATAGATGCAGCTCCAGCTTCAATAAACTCAACTTCTGGAAGTTTCTTTTTCCCTACTTCCATCATTCCAACACTTGGGTCAACTCCAACAATATTTTGTAAATCTATTGAATTTTCATTAGCAACTTTTTTCCAAAATAAAATCATATCTCCAGTTCCACAAGCAACATCTACAATTTTTTCAATAGATTTTTTACCATAAAAATTAAATGCTAAATTACAAGCCTTATTTCTCCAAGACTTATCAATTCCCATTGATAAAACTCTATTTGCAACATCGTAAGTTCCTGCAATATCATTGAACATTGATACAATTTTTTCTTGTTTTTCCATCTATATTTATCCTAATTTTCTTATTTTTATAAAAGATATTTACCTATTAATAATCCAACAATTAATCCTATATTTACAGCAACTGCAATATACATATAAGATAATTTTTTATCAGCATAAGGAAGTTTATTTATAATATCTTCTTGGTGTTTTAACGTTATGTCAAAATTTTGTGATGATTTAGCTAAATCATCGGCTGCACGTCTTAAAGCAATTTCTGAAAATTCCATTCTTTCAACAAGCTCTTTGGCTTGTTTGAAACTCATATCACTCATTTTTTAATTTCGATCCATCTATCTAAATCACAAAAGATTTTATTTAAAGTGTTTAATACATAATCTTTTGCTTCAGTTTGAATTCTTCTAAAAAATAGATATTTTCTTGCACTTTCAATATCTCCAACCTCTTTTGCTTGGATAGCTTTTGCTGCAAAATCTGTGTTGTTATAAGCCATTTCCCAAACAGTTGAACCTAAATATCTACTCATTGTAATTACTTTATCATTTTTAACTGGAAAATATTTTGGATCTTTTACAAAATCACAAATTACAGAGTTTGAATCAAGATATTTGTGTCCAAAAAAGTTGATAAATTGTTCATTATAATAATCTTCATCCATAGAAATAGCTCTATTTAAAGCAAAAATTATATTTTCTTCTGGATTTTTTTCTATTTTTTTGATTTTTTTCATAGTTGCTATTGCATTTTTTCCATCAAGTTCACCATCACCTAAAGGGATAATCCACTTAACATTTCCAAAAGAACCAACTTTTTTAATCTCATCAAGAACTAAAGAAGAAGTTTTATTTCCACCAACATCAACGATAACTTCGTGATTATCGTCCATTAAAATCAACTCATCAAGTTCATTTAATCTATTTGTTCCAAGCATTTTTTTATTTACAATTTCAGTTCTTGTAAATGATCTTGAATCATTGTTTTCATCATCTATTTCAATATATGTAATTTTTTTGCCATGTTTTTTATACAAATAAGGAGCAATAACTTGCATAGCAACCGTAGATTTACCTACGCCACCTTTTGTTTGTGGAATTATAATCATCAATTAAACCTTTGGATTTTGTAATTATATAGTTGATTTATTCTATCGTAATTTTTATTAATTCCGTATAGTTTAAATGTCAATCAATATAGGCTTCAGTGATAAATAACTTGGGATTATTGCAATATTTTTTTATTTTAAATGCACTTTGAGCTTTTCCATCGTTTATATCTACAACTAACATTTGTAAAATAGATTTACAAGAGTTTGGAACTTCAAAATGTCCTCCAATCCCTGTTGTTACCTTTTGAATTGGAATTTTACTCTCCATTCCTATTACATTATCTCTACAACCAGTTAAGCCAATATCTGTTAAATATGCTGTGTTTTCAAATATTTGTAAATCATCCGTTCCCACGTGAGTATGAGTTCCACAAATTGCACTTATTTGGCTTTTAAACATCATCAACATTATTCTTTTTTCACTTGTAGCTTCTGCGTGAAAATCCATAAAAATATTTTTAATTCCCTCTTCATGGAGTTTTGAAACCAATTTTTTTGCCCAATTAAAAGGATTTTCAACCGTTGGCATTCCATAAATTCCCATTAGATTTATAACTGCTAATTTTTCAATTCCATTTTGAGTCTCTATATCACAAATTTTAACACCACTTCCAATAAGTCCCTCAGGATAATTATCAGGTCTTAAAACATTTGAAGTTTCAAGTAAAACCATCATATCTTTTTTCTTATCGAAGCTGTGATTTCCACCTGTAATTAAATCTATCCCACTTTTTAAAAGCTCTTTTGCACCCTCAGTAGTTAGTCCAAAACCATGACTTGCATTTTCACCATTTGCAATTACAAAATCGATTTCAAACTCTTTTTTAATTTTTATTAAATTTTCTTTTATTATTTTTCTTCCAGGACGACCTACAATATCGCCAATAAAGCCTATTCTCATCTATCTTCTTTAGTAAAATTTTTTTGTAATTGTATTTAAATAACCTTTTATTATTCTTCACACTTTTGTAATCTAATCTCAAAAACTGCACCAAAATCTTCATTATAAGCTTTTATAACTCCATCTTGTTCATCTACAATTTTTTTAGCAATATTTAATCCAACACCCATTCCACTATGCTCTTTTGATGAAATAAATGGTTCAAAAATATCATCTATAATCTCTTTTTTTATTCCACCTGCACTATCTTTAAATCTTATGATAATTTCATTATTCTCTTCTAAAATATTTATATTTAAAACTCTATTTTCATAATCTTCTACTTTTATTAATTCATCTAAAGCATTATTTATAACAATAATCCAAACTTGTTCAATTCTTTGTTTTTGAACTTTTGAGAAAAATTCATATTCACTTTTATTTATAGAATCAATATCAAATAATTTAGCATTTAAATATATTTTACAAATCTGTTTAGACCTATTATACGCCATTGTTAAAGAAGTAATCAAAGTTGCATAGATATTTGTTTTCTCTTTACTCTCTTTACTACTTTGTGACATCTCTCTCATTGATTCAACGATGTTTGCAATTCTATTAATTCCCTCTTTTATTTTTTCACTATCATGTTTCATTCTTTCTTGAATTTCACTTTGAGGTAAATCAATAATATCGTATTCCATCAACTCTAAATTACCTTTTATGTAAGTTAGTGGAGTATTTATTTCATGGGCAATTCCAGCAGCAAGTGAACCAATTGAAGTTAATTTTGCATTTTTGATTTGTTCTTGTTGGTGAAGTTTATCTTTTTGGATACTTTTCTCAACCTCTTGATTTATTCGTAACTCAAGATTTTGATTTAACTCTTGAAGTTTTCTTTTATCTTCCAAAGAGTTAACCACAAATACAAAATGTTTTTTATCAGATAATAGACTCAAAGAGAGTTCCAAATGAATAAGATTTCCATATTTTTTCATAAAAATCTTCTCTATTTTTGAAATAGTTCCAATATCTCTTGCTTCTTTTAAAATCTTTGATAAAAGTTCTTTTGAAGATTCAGGAACAATATCAATACATTTCATCTCCAATAACTCTTCATTTTTATACTCTAAAAATTTAGAAAAAGTTCTATTTATTTTTTTGAAGTTTCCATCTAAATCAATTAAAGCAATTCCACTATTAACATTTTCAAAAATTGCATTATATTGTTCAACTTGATTGTTAATATCTTTATATAAATCCTCTATTTTTTTCTTGTTTGTTGTGTCATAAGCGATAATTGTGTAACCAACTATTTGTTTTAAATTATCAAAATTTGGTTCAACAAACAAATCAACCCAAAAAGCTTCCCCATCTTTTTTAACACCTTTTATTTCACCCACATAAGGTTTCCCATCTTTTACAGATTTCCATAATCTTATATATTCTCTTTTTTTTGTGTCTTTATGAATTAACATTTTGTAGTTGTGACCGATTAATTCACCCTTTGAAAAACCTAAAAAATAACAAAAAGCAGAACTTATTTCTAATATTGCATTATTTTTATTCATTCGAATAAACATAATATGTTTATCCATAATTTCTTGATTTTCATTTAATTCGATGAAACTTTTTTTAATACTTAAATCTAAGTTTTTATTTTCATCTTCTACTTTTTTATTTAGTTTTGCTATTGGTTCAGAAAAAAGAAGCGCTAAAACAATAGATAAAACCAAACCTATAACTATTATAGATTTATAATACTCTTTAAAATAATCGTTATTTAACTCATGTTCAATATTTACAATAAAAATAAAATATTTATTCTCATTTAAATAGGTCTTTAATGATACAAAATCATTTGTTGAATAATAATCATTCTGTTTTATGTTAAAAAGTTCTTTTTTGTATATCTCAAATTTTTTATTTTCTAAAAGAAGATTTTTATTTTCACCATTTACAACAATATCATTGTTCGATAATACTAAAGTTTTTTTATCAAAATTTTTGTACATATCATTAAAAAAGCTAGTTAAATCAACTTTTAAAACTAAAAAATAGTTTTTATCTCTTAAAATAAAATTTACAATAGAGGGTTTTTCTGCATTTGAATTATCATGCCAAATCTCTTCTTCTTTTAGAGTTCTAACATTTTTATAATATGCATTTGAATATATATTTTGAAGTTTATCTGGTTCAACTATATTTATATTTCCATCTTTATTTACAACTTTTAGAATTTCTTGAGCATCTAAAGATACAACTTTAAATTCTAAAATATTGTCATTATTAAATAAAATTTTTTTCAGTAGTGATAAAGTTTCATCTTTTTCTTCTGTTTCTAAAAAATCTTTTTGACTTAATAAAAAAATCTTTTCATCAAAAAATTTAATATAAGCTTTAAAACTATTTTCTTGATGTTTTAAAATATTTATAATATTTTCTTTCTCTTTTTTTTGATTATTAACTTTATAAAAATTATTAAAAGCAAAAGAGGCAAAACCAAGTAATAAAATAGCAAAAACTATAAATGTGAAAAAAAGTTTTATATAAAATGGAATTCTCATTTTTTAGTTACTCTCATCTTTTAATTTTATAAAATAAGTCGTACTATAAGTTCTATTTTCAAACCAGAAAAGACCTTTATTTTTTTCAACAAAAAGTTTTACTAAATACAAATGACTATAAATATTTATATTTTCGTCTATTTTTTTATTTTCACCTTTTATATTATCTTCAATACTAATCAATAAATCATCTTCTTTTATAGCACTAATTAGAACTCTAACTTCATCTTGATTATTAATTTTTCTTTGTTCAATACAGTGTTTAATCATATTAAATATAATATTTTTTAGTTCACTAAATGAAATATTTGTATAAATTTGATTTTTTGTATCGTAAATAACTTTAATTTTATTTACTTCTAATTCCTCTTGAGTTGATAAAATAGCCTCTTTAATAACATCTGTTAAGTTTGATTTTTCACCTTGGTTTTGTTGGAAAAGATATTTTATTTCATTTAATACTTCAGATAAATTTCTTAATTCAAACTCTGTTTCTTTGATTATTTCTAATTTATTATTGAGTGTTTCACTATTTTTTTCATTTTCTATAATTACTTTTAATTTATAAATCAATGATGATATATC
>JAQUIV010000038.1 GCA_028681275.1 Aliarcobacter sp. | reverse complement strand
AACTCATAACTATTATTATATCATCAGGAGTTAAAATTTTTCCACTTGCAACTATTCGCACCTTATCTCTAATTCCATACTCTTTTAAAATTTTATCCACTAAATAAACAGAATCTCGTACATTTAACCCTACTCTTTCCATCATTTCAAGTGGAGCTGTTGCACTTCCACCACTTCCTGAATCAAGTGTAATATAATCAGGATAAGCATCAATTCCAGCATCAACTCTTTTTCTTATCTCTTTTGCATAAGGTTCAATATTTTCTTGATCTGAAATTACTATTTTTATTCCAACTGGTTTACCTGATAATTTTTGAAGTCTTCCAACAAAATCAAATAATTCCTCAATTGAGTTTGCAAAAGGAAATCTATTTGGAGAAAAAACATCTTTATAGGCTTCTACATTTCTATAATATGCAATTGCAGGAGTTACTTTTGCACCTGAAAGTTTTCCACCTGTTTGTTTTGCTCCTTGAGCAAGTTTAATTTCTGTCATTTGACAAAAACTCATTACTTTTTGGTATCTGTCTTCATCAAATTTTCCACTTTTATCCCTAGCTCCATAAAGTCCCGAACTAATTTGAAATACAATATCAGGCATATCAGCTGGAACCTCTTTTGGAAAAACATCCAATGATGCATCCCAATTTGGTCTATAAAATCTCTTTTTTTTCATATCCAAAATATATGTTTCAGCTTCAGGGTCATTTTTAAAAACTAATTTTCTATAAACATCAGCTGCAACTGCACCATTAAAGAAAAATTTAGCCAAACTTTTTATAGTTTTATTAAAATTATTACTATCAACTATTTTCATATAAGCTTCATCATAATTTTCATGGGTAACAAAAAAGTTTGATGTAACTCCACCCTCACCTGAATTTATTGGAAAGCCTCCAATATAAGAACCTTGAACAAAAGCTCTTGTTCCCTCAGGTGAAATAGAACCATCACTCATAGCTGACCTTGCTATTATACTTTTTGATATAAATGGTTTTTCTCTTCTTTCTCCAAAAAGGACATCAAAATTACCTTCAACTTCATTGTCATTTAAAACAATATTTGCGTGTCTAATCATAAATTTTGGTTTTGGTAAAGGTTGAGCCGGTGAAAATGAAGCATAATTTGGTAAATCCCTCGCAGCTTTATAAACCCAATCTAATTTATCTTTTGATTCATAAAATTTTTCATCTCCAAAATATTGTCTAAATGGTTCTCTAACCTCTTCAAACAGATACCTTAATCTTCCAATTATTGGATAATTTACAAGTAATTGATGTTCTCTTTGAACATATTTATCATGGATGTACCACGCAATAATTACGATAACAAACAAAATCCAAAAAATATCCCACAAACCTAATTCCATATTATTCCTTTTTACTCGAAACTAAAAATCCGCTCAAAACTATTAATAGTATACCAAAAACTATCAAAACAGATGGAAAACTATCTCCTAAAATAAGCCCTAAAATTATTGAAAAAACTATATTACTATAAGATATTGTTCCTATTATTCCAGCTTTTGCGAAAGAATATGCTTTTGTCATATATATTTGTGCATATGTGGAAAAAATTCCCAATAATATTATGTAAAACCAATCATTTATTTCAGGCATAACAAAAGTTCCTAACATAAAATCCAAATTTGGATTCGAATAAAAACTTCCAATAATCATCAAAATTATAGGTCCAATTGTTCCTATTGTCATAAAAGATAAAACTATTGCTCTTGTGTCATAAAATTTTCGAAGCTCTCGAACAGAAGTATAAGCAAGTGCAGCTCCAACACCTGATAAAATACCTAAATAATCACTTTTATCTAAACTACTTCCATCAAATTCTGTTATAAAAACTATTCCAATAAAACCTATAAAAACACCTAACCAACCTTTAAATCCTAATTTCTCTTTTAAAAATATATATGCTAAAACGGCTGTAAAAATAGTTGATGTTTTGGAAAAGGTCATCGCTTCTCCAAGAGATATTTGTGAAATATTGTAAAAGAAAAATAAAAGTGCTACAAAACCAGCAACTCCCCTAAAAATCAGTAACCAAAACTTTCCACCTAACTGTTTTAAAGGTGAGTTATAAATAGATATTAAAATAAAAAAAACACCAAATACATTTCTAAAAAAAACTACTTCAACTGAACTCATAGAATCACTTAACTCTTTGGCAGCTGCTCCCATAAAAGCAAATAAAAGCGATGCTAATAGCATATATTTTATGCCTTTACTGACTTGATTTTCCATTATAAACCTTTGTTTTAAAAAGCCAATTGTAGTATTGTTTTTATATCTTAAAGCTTATTTTAGCTATTATATTAACCTTATATAAACAGTTCATAGGGGAAACATGGAATACTTAAAAATTGTTGGAGGAAAAGATATTTCAGGAAGTGTTGAAATATCAGGTGCAAAAAATGCAGCCCTTCCTTTAATTGCTTGTACTATTTTAGGAAAAAATGAAATAACTATTGGAAACTTACCAAATGTAGTTGATATTAATACTTTTTTAAAACTAATAAAAAAACTAGGCGGTAGTTTTGAAAAAAATGGACATAGTGTAAAAATAAATACTTCAACTATAAATAACACAACAGCAACTTACGATATAGTAAAAACAATGAGAGCTTCTATTTTGGTATTAGGACCAATATTAGCAAGATTTGGAGTTTGTGAAGTTTCACTTCCAGGTGGTTGTGCGATTGGTCAAAGACCTGTTGATTTACACCTAAAAGCACTTGAACAAATGGGTGCAAAAATTGAAATCTTACATGGTTATATACGAGCTACTGCTCCAAATGGTTTAAAAGGTGCAAAAATAGTATTTGATAAAGTAACAGTTGGTGGAACTGAAAATACAGTTATGGCAGCAGCTTTAGCACATGGAACAACTACAATTATTAATGCAGCAAAAGAGCCAGAAATTGTTCAACTTTGTGAAGTAATAAGAGATGCTGGTGTAAAAGTAGAAGGAATTGGAACTTCTAAAATTATAATTGAAGGAACAGGTCAACAACTTCTTGATATTAAACCTTTTGATGTTATTCCTGATAGAATTGAAGCTGGAACTTATATGTGTGCAGCAGCAATTAGAAATCAAAAATTAACTATAAAAAAAGTAATTCCCCTACATTTAGAAGCTGTTATTTCAAAACTTGAAGAGATGAATTTTGAAGTTTTACAAGATGAAAACAGCGTTACAATCTTACCTACAACTGAAATTAAACCTGTAAATATAATTACAACAGAATATCCAGGTTTTCCAACGGATATGCAAGCTCAATTTATGGCACTTGCAACTCAAGCAAATGGAACAAGTACAATTGATGAAAGATTGTTTGAAAACAGATTTATGCATGTTAGTGAACTTTTAAGACTTGGAGCTGATATTCATCTAAATGGAAATACAGCAACAATAAATGGAAAAGCTGGAACTTTAAATGGTACAGATGTAATGGCAACTGATTTAAGAGCTTCATCTGCACTTGTTTTAGCAGCACTTGTTGCAAATGGTGAAACAAATATTCATAGAATCTATCACCTTGATAGAGGTTATGAAAATCTTGAGGGAAAACTTTCTCTTATTGGTGCAAATGTAAAAAGGTTTACAGAATAGAACATCTTTATAAATGATAAGCAAAAAAAAGTTGCTTATCATTTTTTTTAAGTAAAAATTATATAAAATCTATCCAACTACAAAATAAGGTACATTATTAATGAAACTAGAAATTTCTTTATTCAAATTTGATAAAAACTCTGATTATTTACCATACTACACTAAACATTTTTTAAAAATTGAATATGAAAAAAACATTTTAGATATTTTAAATACAATAAATAAAAGTGCAAAATTAGGCTTTACAAACTGTCCTGATTTTGATTTAGTTATAAATGGGATTTTTGTAAAAGCTTCAATTACTTTAGAAGAAGTTGTTAAAAACTTTGGAAAAGAGCTTACGATTGAGCCTATTTCAATTAGAAGAGCTTATGATGATTTATTAATTGATGAAAATGATTTCAAAGAAAAAATCAAAATTTTAAAAGACTTAGCCCAAGAAGAAGATAAACTTGAATATTTAAAATTAAAACAATATTTTTATGCTTCAAATACATTAAACTATAAAAGTGATTATATTGGTGATGCTATTTTGATTTTAGCTTATGACTTAATCAAAAAAAATCCTTCAATTGGAAATTTTGTTCTTCTTGCCCTTGATAATATTGAAATAGGTGCACAATATCACACTAGTTTAGAAAAAAGAATTTATAACTTTGATATGACTATTGAAGAAAAAATTCAAAAAATTCAAGATAATTTAAATTTCTTTGAACCACTTGAAAAACAAAATTTTAGATTAAATAAAACTCTAATTATTGATTTTGGAACATTTGAAGAAAATTATGAAATTAAACATGATTTCAAAGATTTTAATATCGCGTATTATCCATCAAAAAACTCAACTCAAACTGTGGAATTGTTAAATAAATTAGATGCAAAAATTTTAAATTTAGATTCAATGAAACTTGATTTAGCAAAAAATACATTTAATAAAAATCCAATGATTACTTATCATGTTGCAGCAACTATTTTATTAGATGCATTTGATAATAACGCTGATTTTTTAGTTGTTGATACAAATGAAGATTTCTATATTTTTGATTACAATAGAAAACAACTAGAAAAAATTTGTGGAAGAGAAGTATTATTACCGATTATTCATAAAAATGAATTACAAAAATTAGCATCAGGAAATCATAAAGAGGCTTCTAAGACATTAGTTAAGCATCAAATTAATCCTGAAATTATCTAAGTATCTACTTTGATTTTAGGCGCAGATTTCTCAATATTTGCAAGTCTAATAATAGCTTGTTTAATACCACTTTATATTTACAGAAAAAAAATCTTTTCTGCTAAATATGAAAGTGGCGATGACTTTTCAATATTTCTAAAAGACTTAAAACTCTATATGCAAAATCATCATCCTAAAATCCATATCGACTACTTTTCTATTATCGAAAAAACAAAAAGTGAATTAAATTTAGAAATCAGAGAAACTCTAATTGTTGAAGATGTAGTTAAACAATTTTTTAATTTCGAATATTATAAAAAAACTCAAAATGCTATTCCAAAAGAAAGAATTTGGGTAAATTATGAAGAAAAATCTCTATCAAATCCAAAATATCCAAATGATTGGCCTTTAAGAAAAGAGAGCGCTTGGTTAAGGGATAATAAATGTTGTAATAGATGTGGAATTACTCTTGATTTAAAAGATATGCATACTAACTTTGTAAAAGAGATAAAAGATGGTGGTGGGTATAATCTTGAAAATATTATAACTTTATGTACTGATTGTAATAGAATTATAAATTCAACAAACTTGACAAATCCAAAAAATACAATGTCATCACTAATGTTAAGTGATAAGTTAATGTTTTTTGTTAAATAATATTGTCAGTAACCTAAAATATCTTTTACTCTTTTTTCATGGTTATTTAAATTAGAACTATTATTTTCTTCTTTAATTTCATTATTAGAAACTTTATCTTTATTTTTTAACGCATTCTGTTTTAATTTTATTAAAGAATCTTCTAAATATTTATCTTCTAAATTTTTTAATTCTGATAATTTATTCCTAATAAAAGTAATATCTTTTGATTTTGGTATTAAATAAGGAGTTATTATCACAACTAAATTATTCTTTTTATTGTTAGAAGTACTATTTTTAAAAAGTTCTCCAAACAGAGGAATATCACCTAAAACAGGAACCTTTTGATTTGTAGTTTCTACTTTATTTTCTATTAATCCTCCAATTATTACACTTTCACCATTATTTAAAATAGCTGTTGTTTTTACCTCTTTTTTTGAAGTATCAGCATTTCCACTTATAGTTTGAGTAGTTTTTACTCCTTCTAAAACTGTATTTATTTCCAAAGTAACTTTTTTTTCATTTGAAATTCTAGGTTTTACTTTTAAAGTTAAACCCACATCTTCCCTTTGAAAATTCTCCCTTGTAGTTCCACCATCTGTAACACTACTTGAAGTTTTAATAGAAATAGTTTCCCCAACATAAATAGAACTCTCTTTATTGTTAATAGCTAAAATAGAAGGTTCTGAAACAATATCTAAAGCTCCATTTTGTCTTAAAAGATTTAAAGTTGCACCTAAAGCTAACCCAGAAGTAATATCAGGAATTGTTAAACCATCAACAGAAAATGTTGGAATATTTCCTTTGTTTAAACTCGAAGAAAAAGTTGTAAGTCCATTATTATTTGCACTTGCTGCAAATATTCCATAAGAAACTCCTATTTGATTTACCAACTCATCATTAAGTTCTATGATTCTAGCTTGTACATAAACTTGCCCTTTTTCCACATCAAGTTCATTAATTAAAAGTCTAATTTCATCTATTTCTTTAATAGAAGCTTTTACAATAATTGAATTTGAATCTTCATCTAAAGAAATTGATGGTTTATCATTTGGATTATCATAACTATTTTTACTACTTACAGAATCAATTACTTTTAAAACATTTGATGCTTCTATATTTTTAAGGGGAAATATTTTTATCTCTTTTTTAATAATTTCTTCTTTTGGTGAATCTGTCGTTTCTAAAATTATAGGTTCACTACTTGATTTTACAACCCTATAAATATCATCATTAAAAACTAATTTATAACCTTTATATTCCAACACATAATTTAATATTTTAGTTAATTCGTTTTTATTTACAGATTTATTTGAAACAAAATTTACATTTCCCTCTATCTCATCTGTTATTAGAATATTTTTGTTTACGATTTTGGAAGTTATTTTAATAAAATCCATTATTTTTAAATCTTTAAAATTTATATTTATTTCGTCATTTGCAAATAAATTTAAAGACAAAATAGCTGTAAGAAGCAAAATATTTAATTTCATAAAAACTCCTAAAATTATATTTTAATAATTTAAATAGTTATTATAATACTGAAATATTTCTTGAAAGTAAAGATTCTAAGTTGCTGAATTGTTCACTTGTAAGCTCTATTATTAAATTGATTTGAGTTGAAAACTCTTTGTTTTTTATATTAATATTTTCTTGATTTAATAGATATTCTAGCTTTGAAAGTTCCGTATAATCGCAGACTAAAGTTTTTATTATTAGCTTTTGATACTCTTTAAATTCCGCTATTTTGATAACTTCATTTACACTATCACCATAAGCTCGAACTAATCCGCCAGTTCCTAGTTTTATTCCACCAAAATATCGCACAATTATAACCGCACTATTTATTATTTCAGCTCCTGCCATTACTGCAAGACTTGGTTTTCCACTTGTTCCTTTTGGTTCTCCATCATCACTACTATTTTCAACTATTTGTTCAAACTCATTTAAATATCTATATGCATAAACATAATGTCTTGCTTTTGGATGTTCCTCTTTTACTTTTTTCATCACTTCATCAAACAAATGATAAGGCATTAAATAAGCTATAAATTTTGATTTTTTCTCTTCGAAAGTACAGCTAAACTCTTTTTGAACAAACTTCAACTATAATTGCCCCCATGAGATTGGATTTATATTTAACACAAACCTTTAATATTCAAAGCCGTAACAAAGCCCTTGAACTAATAAAATCAGATAAAGTTAAAATTGATGGCGCGATTATATCAAAACCCTCTTTTAATGTTGAGCAAAATCATAAAGTTGAGATTTTAGAAGATGATTTTTATGTGTCACGAGCTGCTTACAAACTAAAATACTTTTTACAAGAATTAAAGCATTTTGAATTAAAAAATAAAAATGCCCTTGATATTGGAAGTAGCACAGGTGGATTTACTCAAGTTTTACTTGAAAATAAAGTAGCTCGTGTAACTTGTGTAGATGTTGGTTCAAACCAACTTCACGAAAGAATCAAACACCATCCTAAAATCACTTTTTTTGAAAACACTGATATTAGAAATTTTCAAAGTGAAGATATATTTGAAATTGTAACTTGTGATGTTTCATTTATCTCTATTTTAAATATTTTAAATGATATAAATCGTTTAGCTTCAAAAGATATAATTATTTTATTTAAACCTCAATTTGAAGTTGGAACAAATGTAAAAAGAGATAAAAAAGGTGTGGTAAAAGATAAAAATGCCATTATAAAAGCAAGACAAAAATTTGTAGATTCAACACTTGCATTAAACTGGAATCTAAAATATTCAAGCATGAGTAAACTACAAGGGAAAGATGGAAATGAAGAAGAGCTCTTCTATTTTAGTAAATAAAAATGAAATAACTTCTATTGCAATTGGAGGTTTTGATGGAATGCATATTGCCCATCAAGAACTCTTCAAAAACTTAAGTAATAATGGTGCAATTGTATCAATAGAATCAGGTTATGCAAATCTAACTCCTAAAAGATATAGACAAGAATATAGTATTTATCCCATTTATTATTATGTTTTAGAAAATATCAGACATCTTGAGGGTGATGAATTTATAAAACTTCTAAAAGAAGAGTTTCCAAATCTAAAAAAAATAGTTGTTGGTTTTGATTTTTGTTTTGGAAAAAATAGAAAATATTGTATAGAAAAACTAAAAGAATTTTTTGATGGACAAGTTTTAGTTATTGATGAAATAAAACTAAATAATATTGCTGTTCATTCAAGAATAATTAGAGATTATATCAAATCTGGTGATATAAAAATGGCAAATAAACTTTTAGGAAAAGAGTATAAAATTTATGGTCAACAAATAAAAGGTCAAGGACTTGGAGCAAAAAGTTTTGTTCCTACAATAAACCTAAAAGTTGATGAATTTTTACTTCCTAATGAGGGAGTTTATATCACTAAAACTATTTTAGATAACAAAGAGTTTAACTCTATTACTTTTTTAGGTCATAGAGTTACAACTGATGGAAGTTATGCAGTTGAAACTCATATTATTGATGAAGATATTCAAAATGACAATCACACAACTCAGATAAAATTTTATGACAAACTAAGAGATAATCAAAAATTTGATAGTTTTGAAGAGTTAAAAAATCAAATTTTAGAAGACATAAAATCAGCAAAAAATTACTTTATTAATATTTATTAATATGCATTTAGATAGAATATATGTATGGTAGATAAAGTATTTAAAAAATCAATTACAAAACAATTCGAATTTGATGAAGAAGTAGCATCAGTATTTGATGATATGTTAAACCGTTCAGTTCCTTTTTACAAAGAGATGCAAAGATTGTCAATAAATTTCGCATGCAATTTTTTAAATGAAAATGATACAGTTTACGATTTAGGTTGCTCAACTGCTTCAATGTTAATAGAACTAAGTAAACATTGTAAAAACAATTTAAAACTAATAGGTATTGATAATTCAAGTGCAATGTTAGATAATGCAGCTAAAAAAGCAAGTGCTTTTGGAGTTGAATTAGAGCTTATAAATGCTGATTTACACGATGTAACTTATGATAATGCAAAACTTATACTTTCAAACTACACTTTACAATTTATAAGACCCCTACAAAGGGAAAAGTTAGTTAAAAAAATATATGATTCTTTGCAAAATGATGGAATTTTTATTTTTAGTGAAAAAGTTATATCTTCAAATTCTACACTGAATAAACAAAGTATTGATGAATATTATGAATTTAAAAAAACACAAGGTTACTCTGAATTTGAGATTTCTCAAAAAAGAGAAGCGTTGGAAAATGTATTAATACCATACACAGAAGAAGAAAATAAAAAAATGATATTAGATGCTGGATTTAGCCATTGTGAAACTATTTTCAAATGGGTAAATTTTGCAACATTTATAGCAATAAAAAAATAGATAAAAGGATTTTTAATATGTTAAAAATTGGAGACACGGCGCCTAGTTTTTGTGCACCAAATCAAGATGATGTTGAAATTTGCTCAAGAGACTTAGCAGGAAAATGGATAGTTTTATATTTTTATCCAAAAGATTTAACACCTGGTTGTACAACGCAAGCTTGTGATTTTACAGATAAACACTCTTTTTTTGATGACTTAGATGCAGTAGTTTTAGGTGTTAGTGCAGATGATACTGAAAAACACAGAAAATTTATTGACAAATATGATTTAACAATAACGCTTTTATCTGATTCAAATAAAAAAATGTGTGAAGATTTTGGAGTTTGGCAACTAAAACAATTTATGGGAAAAGAGTTTATGGGAGTTGTTAGAACTACATTTATTATAAATCCTGAAGGAAAAATTGCTGCTATTTGGGATAAAGTTAGTGTTAGAAAGAAAAAAAGTGTAAAAGGTGAAAAAATAGAAATTTTACATGTTGATGAAGTTAGAGCTAAACTTCAAGAATTACAATCAATTTAATAGGATAATCCATGACAAAAATATTTAATAAACTTTTATTAGTTGGAGTTAGTACTTGTTTACTATCAAATTTAGCTTTTGCACAAGAGACAACTTGTTATAAAAATGGTGTTGAAAAACCTTCTTTAATTGAAGATGTTACACTTGATGGTGGTATTTGTAATGGTAAATTATCGTTAAATGATATGAAAAATGCTGGTTGGGATGTTTTAGATATTAAAATCAACTCTTCACAAAATAAATTTAATTACACATATTTTTTCACAAAAAATAATACTAATCAAAAAGCTAATAATAACACTATATTAAAAACTTCAGTTTCTGAACCAGTAGTTCAAAATAACAAAGAGTTTTCAATTAAACCAATGGGTTTAAAACTTGGAAAAATTGAAGATAATAAAAGTGTAATTCCTATGGGAAATTTAATTATCGGACAAACAGGAATTGTTATACATATTTTTGATAATGACAAAAGATTAATTGTTTCTAATGCAAAAGTAATAAGTTCAGATGCAAATAGTTCTGTTGTAGAATTTTTTGAATTTAATGATTTAAAACAAGATGCAATTCCTACATCAAATAGAGTAGCAGTTACAAATGATATTTTAATTTTAAATTACATGTATAACTCTTCTTTATTAATTACACCAACTTTAGATGCTTTCCAAAGTGTAAGAGATAATTTCAAATTAAATAACTTTGTTCACTCTGATATTTTTGCAGCTAAATTAAAAGTTGACCATAATCCATATCCAACAAAAGAAGATATTCAAAAATTTGCAATTGAACAAAATCTTGGAACAATTTTTATGGTTATTGAGAATAAAGTTTTCATTATTGATTCAAAAACATTTGCTATCTTAGAAAGTTATGCAATTAATTATGAAAATACAACTGCAACAATGCCATTTTATACAAGAGTTGAAGAGATTGAAGAATCAATTTTCAATTTATCATATTTTGATTTCTTCTCAGGTAAAAAAAGTTTAAGTTATAACGACTATTATAAAAAAATTTTAGGAGTTAAATAATGATAGATAAAAAACATTTAGATTATCTTACTTCTGTTGTAGGTGAAGAAAACATAAAAAGCGATAAAGCTCATTTAATCGCTTTTTGTTACGATGCAACAAGAACAAGATTTGAACCAGATGCTGTTGTTTTTCCAAGACATGAACAAGATGTATCAGATATTTTAAAATATTGTAATGAACACAGAATAATTATTGTACCAAGAGGTGCTGGTTCGGGATTTACAGGTGGAGCATTACCAGCAAGTGGAGGAATTATTCTTTCGCTTGAGCGACATATGAATAAACTTCTTGAAATTGATATGGAAAATATGGTTGGAGTTGTTCAACCAGGACTTATCAATATGAATTTCCAAAAAGCAGTTGAAGAAGTAGGACTGTTTTATCCACCAGATCCAGCAAGTGAAGAGTATTCAACACTTGGTGGGAATGTAAGTGAAAATGCAGGTGGAATGAGAGCTGCAAAATATGGAATTACAAAAGATTATGTAATGGCATTAAGAGCAGTTCTTCCAAATGGAGATATTATAGTTGCTGGTAAAAAAACTATTAAAGATGTTGCTGGTTATAACACTGCTGGAATTTTAATAGCAAGTGAAGGAACTCTTGCAGTTATCACTGAAATCACTTTAAAACTAATTCCAAAACCTAAATTCAAAAAAACATATATGGGCGTTTTTCCTAGCGTTGATAGTGCAATGACAGCAGTGTTTAAATCACTAGCAGCTGGAGCAAATCCAGTTGCTATGGAATTTTTAGATGCTTTAGTAATTAAAGCTTTAAGACAAAAATTCCCACAAATTTCATTACCTGAAAATGCAGGTGGAATTTTAGTTGGTGATGTTGATGCAAGTAGTGAAGCTGAAATAGAATCACAACTTCAAACTTTAAAAGAGTCATTTGAAGCATTTGGAGCAACTGATTTTATAATTGCTAAAGATGAAGAAGAAGGTAAAAAACTTTGGTTTGCAAGACGAAATGCAAGTCCAGCAACAATGATTTACGGAACAAAAAAATTAAATGAAGATATTTCAGTTCCAAGATCTAAACTTCCAGTTGCTTTAGAAGGAATTTATAAAATCGGTGAAAAATACGGATTTAATGTTCCTTGTTTTGGTCATGCAGGTGATGGTAATATCCATGTTAATGTAATGGTAAAAGATAAAAACAATGAAAAAGAGATGGAAGATGGACACAAAGCTATCGAAGAAATTTTCCAATACGTTGTTGATTTAGGTGGAACGTTAAGTGGTGAACATGGAATTGGTACATCAAAAGCTCCGTTTATGCATATAGCTTTTACAGAAGCTGAAATGAACCTATTTAGAAATATAAAAAAAGCATTTGACCCAAATAACATTTTAAATCCGTTTAAAATGGGTTTATAAAATCAAATGAATAGTTCAAATGGTGAAGATAACTTTCTAAAAAGAACTATAAGGAGGATTGATTCATTTTTTAATGATGATACCACTTATTATGCTGCATCTTTAAGTTTCTTCACTATTTTTTCTATTCTTCCTATAATTGCTTTATTAATAGCAATTATCTCTTCTTTTTCAGAATTTGAAAACTACTTAGATATTTTTATAAATTATGTTTTTAATTTAATAAATCCAACACATTCCTCTGATATAGTAGATGCTTTAAAAAATTATGTATCAAATTCAAGTAAATTAGGATTTATTGGAATCATTTATATGTTATTTGTATTTATCATGTTTATTAAAGATTATGAATATATTGTAAATAAAATCCATAAAGCAAAAAGAAAATCTATACAATTCTCTTTTATTTTTTATTCAATATTTATGGCTGTTTTACCGCTCATATTTGCTTTTTCAAATATTATAATGTCATTTTATGAAAGTACAATTCTTAAAGAATTACTTTCATACACTTTTGCTTGGATAATATTTTTTGCTTTATTTAAATTGACTGTAAACAAACATATAGATAATAAAGCAGCATTAATCTCTTCATTTATTACCCTAATAGCCCTTTCTGTAACGAAAAACCTATTTATCTATTATGTTATATATAATAAAACATATACGACTATTTATGGCTCTTTATCAACTTTGTTATTTACATTTTTTTGGATTTATATATCTTGGATAATATTTTTGTATGGTGTAAAGATATGCCATAAATTAAATGTAAGAAGAAAAGAGACTACAATTATCAATTAAAAGAATAATAGAGTTAATAGATAAGAAGAAAGAAGATATAAAAGGATGGCATGGAGCTCACAATCGGAGTTGAACCGATAACCTCTTCCTTACCATGGAATTGCTCTACCATTGGAGCTATGCGAGCGATATAGATGAATTAAGAGTATATACTAAATGTACTTTTAAACTCGTGTTTTAATACTATGAGTATCAATGCTTTAAATAGTAAATAAAAGAGTAATACTCAATAAAGAAATAAAAAAAGACTTAATTTCCAAGTTAAAAATCCTTATTAAAAACCTTTTATCTGTTAGCACTAAAAAAAAGGCTAAAAAAAAAGCTTTCTTCTAAGTGAACTTAGGAGTTCAGATAGAAAAAAGCTTAGTGTAAAAACTCAAGAGCTGGCAGCGGCCTACGTTTCCACCAGGGTACCCGGCAGT
>JAQUIV010000143.1 GCA_028681275.1 Aliarcobacter sp. | reverse complement strand
AAAGATGAGTTTTTATCAATAGTTGCTCAATCACTTCATAAATAAATCAATAGAATTTTCTATTGGTTTATTTTAGAAAATATTTATTTCACTTCTATCAGTAGTTCTATCTAATTTTGTTGCTATTTTTCTATTCTGACTTTTAACTTGGTCTTCAATTTTTTTCTGGATAGCTTTAGTAGTTGCTAAGAAAGCATTTCTCTCTTTCATCTCTAAAGTATCAACACTTGGTTTATTAAGTACACTCATAGGATTAACAGCAACTCCATTTTTATATAAACCTAAATGTAAGTGAGGACCTGAACTTAAGCCTGTATTTCCAACATAACCTATAAGTTCACCTTTTTTTATAGTTTTACCTTGTTTAATACCATTCGCCCAATCACTTTGATGTCCATAAAGTGTTTTATATCCATTATTGTGATTTATTATAGTAGTTTTACCATAACCACCTTTTACTCCTGCAAATTCGATTTTTCCATCTGCTGCTGCAAATATTGTTCTTCCAACAGGTGCTGAGAAATCTGTTCCTAAATGGGCTCTATATCTTTGTAAAACAGGATGCCATCTTTTATTTGTAAATTCACTAGATATTTGTTTAAAAGTTAGAGGAAGTTGAAAAAAATAAGATTTTGTGAATCCACTACCTTTTTCATCATAATATTTATCATCTTTTGGATTTTTAAATCTAAAATAAGAAGTTCCATCAATTTGAACCATTGCAGCTTTTAAATCAGGCATTCCCAGTGGTCTTCCTAAATAAGCTTTTTGTGAATACTCTAAAGCAACAAAATCACCTTTTTGCATTTTTCTAAAGTTTACACCCTCTGTAAAAATTGATTTTATTAATGCAGCTAAAGTAACTTCTCCTGTTGCTTTTGCTATATCATGAGATACTGATTCAGTAATTTCAATTGCTACAATTTCTGTAAATTCTGTATAGTTAATAGGTAATGTTTCAAACTTATATTCATTTTTACTGTTTTTATATATATGTAGTTGTATATCATCTGAAATAGGAATTAAAACTTGATTTAATTTTCCATCATCATCTGTATATAGGTAATATCTTCCATCTGCTGATATCTCATCACATAACTCTTGATCTTCTTTTTCCAAATCAAAATATAGCTTTTGAGAAACTTTATATTTATCTAAAAAAGTAAGAAATGTTTCTCCTCTTGGCCAAGTTAGTTCTTCAACCTGTGCAGAGTATAGGAAGTTAAAAATAAAAATAATTGATAAAATAATTTTTTTCATAGTATATTCACTTTTTTATTAAATAATTAGGGCAAACATTATACAATGGCGCAACTTAAAGATTAACATGGAGGAATATTTGTTTAGATTTGTGGTTTTTTTGGTAGTAACTTTTAATATATATGCACAAGATTTAGTTACGTTATATAGATATGAAGGTATTAATTCTGTTGAAAAAGAGTTAGAAAATAAATTAAAAGATATAACATATTGGAGAGAGTATTTTAAAGATAAAAATGTTGATTTTGGTTATTATGAGCTTAAAAAATTTGTACTTGTAGCACAAAAAGAACAATCAGAAATTGCACTTTATGAGAGAACTGGTAATGATTATAAACTAATATTGAGAAATAGTGTAATTGTGGGTGAAAATCAAGGTGATAAATATACAGAAGGTGATAAAAGAACTCCTGAGGGTGCTTATGAATTGGTAGAAAAAAAAGTAGGTTTAGATAGTTTTTATGGACCTTTTGCACTAGTGACTTCTTATCCAAATGTGTTTGACCAAAGTTTAGATAAAAAGGGTTCAGGGATTTGGATTCATGGGATGCCTTTTAATGCTGATAGGGAAAAATTCACTAAAGGTTGTATCGCATTAAATAACAATGAACTTGAAAATTTAGAAAAAAATATTGATTTAAATAAAACAATTTTACTTACTGCTGAAAACAATTTTAAGAAAGTATCAAAAGAAGATATGGCTACAATTTTTTCAACTATTTATAAATGGAAAGATGCTTGGAAATATTCTAATATAGAAGAGTATTTATCATTTTATTCAAGTGATTTTAAAAGGGCAGATAAAACTGGATTTAGTTTATTCTCTGAGCAAAAAAGATCAGTTTTTGCTAAAAATGAACAAAAAACAATTAAATTTTCAAATATAGATGTTTCTCCTTATCCCAATTCATTAGGAAAAAATATGTATAAAATTCTAATGGATGAAGAATATATAAGTCCAAGTGTAAAATTTAATGGAAAAAAAGAGCTATTTTTAGAGATAGCAAATAATCAAGTAAAAATTCTATCAGAGGATTAAAATAAAATTTAACTCTTTTTAGATATAATCGCCTTAACTTAACAACCATATATTAAGGCGAAAGATGCAAAAACAAGAGATGAATCTTCAAGAGATAGCGCTTGCTCACTCATTAACACTTGAAGAGTTTGAAAATATCAAAGAAATTTTAGGAAGAGAACCAAACTATGTAGAAATTGGTATCTTCTCTGCTATGTGGTCTGAGCACTGCTCATATAAATCAAGTAAAAAATATTTAAGTGGTTTCCCAACAAAAGCTCCTTGGGTTATTCAAGGTCCAGGTGAAAATGCTGGTGTTATTGACATTGGTGATGGATATGCTGCTGTATTTAAAATGGAATCACACAATCACCCATCATTTATTGAACCTTACCAAGGTGCTGCAACTGGAGTTGGAGGAATTTTAAGAGATGTATTTACAATGGGTGCAAGACCAATTGCAAATATGAATTCTATTAGATTTGCTTCAATTGAAGGAAACAGTGAAACAGCACAAAAACACAGATTTTTATTAAGAGGTGTTGTTGCTGGTATTGGTGGATATGGTAACTGTATGGGAGTTCCTACTATTGGTGGAGAAACTACATTTGAAGAGTGTTATGCTGGAAATAATCTTGTAAATGCATTTACTTTAGGTTTAGCAAAAGCTGATGAGATTTTCTATGGAAAAGCTGAAGGTATTGGAAATCCAGTAATGTATGTTGGTTCTAAAACAGGAAGAGATGGACTTGGTGGAGCTGTTATGAGTTCTGCTGCATTTGATGAAGATTCTGAATCAAAAAGACCAACTGTTCAAGTTGGAGATCCATTTACTGAAAAATTACTTTTAGAAGCTTGTTTAGAGTTATTTAAAACAGATTTAATTGTTGGTATTCAAGATATGGGTGCTGCTGGACTTACTTCTTCTTCATTTGAAATGGCAGGAAGATCAGGTTCTGGAATGATTATGCATTTAGATAAAGTTCCAGCTAGAGAAGAGGGAATGACTCCTTATGACTTTATGCTTTCTGAATCACAAGAAAGAATGCTTATTTGTGCTAAAAAAGGTTGTGAACAAGCAATTATCG
>JAQUIV010000037.1 GCA_028681275.1 Aliarcobacter sp. | reverse complement strand
ATAACTTATCTTTACAATCAGATATTTATTTAAACAACTTAAATCAAAGTGCTAGAAATTATAGACTTATCCAAAAAGAGATAATTCCTTTAAAACAAAAAATCCAAGAAAATATAGAAAATTACAATAGTTTTGATATGGTAAAACCTCAAGAGAGCATAGATAATCTAAATGAGTTAATTACCTATGAAACAAAAGCTTTAGATGAAGCTTTAAAATATTATGAAAGTTATTCCCAACTTATCTACTTTACAAACAGAGGTCTAAAATGATTAAAAATTTAATATTAACTACCCTACTTTTAAGTGGTTTTTTACAAGCACAGATTTTAGATGCAAAACAGGTATTCAACAAAAAAACAACAAAAGTGATAAAAGAAGAAATCTCTATAAACAAAAGTTTTTATGGGATTACAAAAATAGATGAATCATCTTTAACTGATGTTGTAAGTAGGTTTGATGGATATATCACAAAACTAAATGCAAATAAAAAGTATATGACTATAAAAAAAGGTGAACCTTTATATAGTATTTATTCACAAGAGATTTTATCTATTCAAAATGAACTTCAAGTTGCAAAGAATTTTAATCAAAATATTTACCAAAGTACTTTAGGAAGACTTGATAATTTGGATATTTCAAAAGCTGAGCAACAAAAAATAAAAGATGGAAAAATCAGTTCAAATGGTTTGGTGGTTACATCTTCTATGAATGCCATATTAATGGAAAAAAACATAAATCAATCAAGTGCTGTAAGTAAAGGAACTACACTTTTACAGTTGGCTAGTTTAGATAAAATCTGGTTTGTAGCTTCTGTTTATCAAAGTGATTTAGAGTTTGTAAAAAAAGATGGTGAGGCTTTAATAAATATAGATGGAATAAATCAAAAGATAAAATCAAAAGTTGATTTTATCTACCCTATTTTTGATGAAAAAACAAAAACAGTTGATGTGAGATTTGTTTTAGAAAATGAAGATTTAAAGTTAGTTCCTAGTATGTTTGGTAAAGTTGATATAAATGTAAAAAAAGACTTTATGTTAACTCTTCCAAAAACAGCAGTTCTAAAAAAAGCGGATAAATTTTATGTTTTTAAACCATTAGAAAATGGTGAATTTGAGCCTATAAAAATAGAAGCAAAAAGAATATCATCAAATAAATATGAAATATTAAGTGGTCTAAATGAAAATGATGAGGTTATAAACAATGCCCTATTCTTACTTGATTCAGATGCTGTTACAAATGCACTTTATGAATCTGATAAAGAGGACTGGTAATTATGGTAGAGAGTATAATTTCATATAGTATAAGAAATAAATTTCTAGTACTTTTTTCTATTTTAGTTTTAACAATAGCTTCATTTTGGGCTGTTAAAAATACAAATTTAGATGCCCTACCTGACTTATCACCTCCTCAAGTAATTATTCAAGTTGAATGGAGCGGTCAAAGCCCAAAAACAATTGAAGAACAAATATCTTATCCATTGATTTCAAATTTGATGAGTTTGCCAAATATTGAAACAGTTCGAGCAATGACCTCTTTTTCAACGGCAATGATTTATATAATATTTAAAGATAATACAGATATTTATGATTCAAGAAGCAGAGTTTTAGAGCAACTTTCAACTCTTCAAGGAACATTTCCAGAAGGTTCAACTGTTCAGCTTGGACCTGATGCCACAGGTGTTGGTTGGGCTTATGAATATGCTTTAAAATCAAAAACAAAAAGTTTAGATGAATTACGAACTTTACAAGATTATTATTTTAAATATGCACTTTTAGGTGTTGATGGAGTTAGTGAAATAGCTTCAATTGGTGGATATGTAAAAAACTATGAAATCACTTTAAATCAAGATAAGTTAGTTCAATATGCTTTAAACATCAATGAAATAAAAGAAAAAATTGTTGCTAATAATAGTGATAATGGTGGAAGAATTATTTTAGAAAATGGTTATGAACAAATAATCACAGCTCGTGGTTACTTAAAATCAGTGAGTGATATTGAAAATATTACTATAAAAAATGAAAACAATATTCCATTAAAAATAAAAGATATAGCTGAGGTTAATATAACTTCAAAAGATAGACGAGGAATGGTTGAATTAAATGGTGAGGGTGAAACAGTTGGAGGAATTGTAATTGTTCGTTTTGGAGAAAATCCTTATGCTGTTATAAAAGCAGTAAAAGAGAAACTTGCCACTTTAAAAGTTCCTGATGTTGAAGTGGTAGAAGTTTATGATAGAACTTCACTTATAGATAAAGCAATAGATACTTTAAAAGGTACTTTGATTGAAGAATCGATTATCGTAGCTATCATTGCAACACTGTTTTTATTTCATTTTAGGTCAGCTTTAATTATCATCATTACTCTTCCAATTACAGTTCTTATTAGTTTTTTACTTATGAAAGCTTTTGGAATTGGCTCAAATATTATGAGTTTAGGAGGAATTGCAATAGCAATTGGAGCAATGGTAGATGCAACAATTGTTATGGTTGAAAATGCCCATAAATATCTACAAGGAAAAGAGAATATTTCGAAAGAAGAGAGAGTTGAAATTATTATAAAATCAGCAAAACAAGTTGGTCGTCCAATATTTTTTGCGTTAGTTTTAGTGGTAGTTTCATTTTTCCCTATTTTTGCTTTAACTGGACAAGAAGGAAGACTTTTTACACCTTTAGCATTTACAAAATCTTTTGCCATGATGACGGGGGCAATTTTATCAATCACCCTAGTTCCTATTTTAATGATTTATTTAATTCGTGGGAAAATAATGGCAGAAGATAAAAATATCTTAAATAGATTTTTTATAAATCTTTATTCACCGTTTTTAAAAATGGCTTTAAAATTAAGATATTTGATAGTTGCGATTTTTATAGGAACTTTGATTTTTTCATATTTTGTTTACAAAAAACAAAATTGGGAATTTATGCCAATGATGAATGAACAAACTTTTATGTATATGCCAGTAACTCCTTATGGAATTGGTATTGATATGGCAAAAGAGTTAGCTCAAAAAACAGATTTAATCATAAAATCATTTCCAGAAGTAGAAACTGTTTTTGCAAAAGTAGGACGAGCTTTGAGTGCAACAGATCCAGCTCCACTTGCTATGATTGAAACAATTATTACATTTAAACCTCAATCGCAGTGGAGAGAGGGAATGACTTATAAAAAATTAATGGAAGAGATGAATGAAAAACTTCAAGTTCAAGGACTTATAAACTCTTGGACATATCCAATTAGAGGGCGAATTGATATGCTTCTAACTGGTATTAGAACACCTTTAGGAATAAAACTTTATGGAAATGACCATAAAGTTTTAGAAGAGACAGCAAAAAAAATAGAGCAAAAACTAAAGGCTTACGAGGGAACTTTATCTGTTGCTTCTGATAAGGTAAATAGTGGATATTATTTAAATATTCAAACAAATGATGAAATGATTTCAAGATATGGGATAAGTAAAAATGATATTTTAGAAACTATAAATTTAGGAGTTGGTGGAACTCAAATTTCAACTTTTTTAGATAAATTAGAAAGATACCCAATAACTTTAAGATATGAGGCAAATCAAAGGGAAGATTTAACAACTTTAGAAAATCTTCAAATCAAAACAGATTTAGGTTTTCAACCTTTAAGATTATTTGCAAATTTAAAATATGAAGAAGGACCATCTGTTATCTCTTCTGAAAAAGCTTTAAATGTAAGTTTTATTTATATAACACCAAAAGATAGTGTTTCAACAAAACAATATAAAGATGAAGCAAATGAGCTTTTAAAGAATATTGAGTTACCAAGTGGTTACTATTTTGAGTGGTCAGGTCAAAGTGAATATTTAGAATCAGCTATGGAAAAACTAATTTATATTATTCCTTTAACATTTATGATTATATTTGTTTTGATATATTTAGCTTTAAAAAATATGACTTATACTTTGATTATATTTTTTACTTTACCTTTTGCTTTAAGTGGTGGAATAATATATTTAGATTATCTAAATTTTAATATCTCTATTGCTGTTGTTGTAGGGTTTTTAGCACTTCTTGGCGTTGCTGCTGAAACATCAATTGTAATGCTTGTTTATTTAAATGAAGCAATGATAGAGTTAAAACAAAGTTGTTTATATATAACAAAAGAGGAAATCGCAATTGCAATTTATAAAGGTGCAGTTTTAAGACTTCGACCAAAACTTATGACATTATTTACTATTTTGGGTGGATTAATTCCTATTATGTATATAGAGGGAGTTGGAAGTGAAGTTATGCAAAGAATAGCAGCTCCGATGATTGGTGGAATGGTTACTTCAACTTTTCTAACACTTATTATAATTCCGGCAATTTTTTATATGATTAATATTAGAAAAAATATTTCTACACATTAATTAAACAAAAAAGATATAAAATGTAATAATTTAAAAAAAGGATAGAAAATGAAATTTATAACAAAAATTACAAGTGCTTTAATATTGAGTTTTGGTTTAGCAAATGCTTGTTCTTACACTATCGATAATTCTCATACAAATGTTGGTTTTTCAGTAAAACATATGATGATTACAAATGTAAAGGGTGAATTTAAAACTTATGATGCAAAAATTGATTTTGATTTAGCTACAAAAAATTTTAAATCATTTAGTGCAAATGTTGATATTGCATCAATTGATACTGGGATCGAAAAAAGGGATGCACATTTAAAAAGTGAAGACTTTTTTGCATCTGAAAAATTCCCTAAAATGACTTTTGTAATGAAGTCTTACGAAGTAGATGGCGATGAAGGTAAAATGAAAGGTGATTTAACAATTAGAGGTATTACAAAACCAGTTGTTTTAGAAGTTGAAGATTTATCAACAATTAAAGATTTTGATGGAAATAATAGAATAGGTTTTACATTAAAAGGTAAAATTAATAGAATGGATTATGATTTAAAATGGAATAAAGTGTTAGAAACAGGTGGTGTTGCTGTTGCTGAAGAAGTGAAAATCATCGTTGATGTTGAAGCTGTAGAAAAGTAATAATTTAGAATAAAAAAGGAAACAAAATGAATATTAAAATGAAATTAGCAGGATTGTTTTTAGGAGCATTAATTGCAACTACATCAGCATTTGCAGCAGAGGCAACTCATAAATGTGGTGCTGAAATGAAAAAAGAGATGAAAGGTTCATGTGGAGCTGGGAAATGTGGTGCATCTATGAAAAGTGAAATGAATCAAGATATGAAAGATGTAAAGCAAAATATGATGCAAGATATGAAAGATACAAAAAAAGATGCTAAAGAAACTGTAAAAGGTTCTTGTGGCGCTGGAAAATGTGGTTCTAAATAAAAAATATGTTAAACTTTTCAAATCAAATTAAAAGGAGTAACAAATGAAAATAAAACTTTTAAGTTTATTGTTAAGTTTATCATTAGCAACTGTAACTTTATTTTCATTAACAGGATGTGCTTTAAAATCATCTTGTGATATGAAAAATAGTCAAAGTTGTCCTATGAGCGGGAAAGAAAAAAGTTGTAATTGTGACATGAAAGATGGAAAATGTTCATGTGATATGAAAAAAGACATGAAAGGTTCTTGTGGAGCTGGGAAATGTGGGGCTGAAATGAAAAAAGAGATGAAAGGTTCATGTGGTGCAGGTAAATGCGGTTCTGAATCTTCAAACGAAATGAAACCTAAAACAACCAACTAATTTTATAAAGAGGAGAGTTTAATCTCTCTTCTTATAAACTCTTAAAACAAAGTTTTTTTAATAAATTATTAGTATAAAAATAAGCAAAAATAGCTGCACTATAAATCATAAATAAAATTCCAAACCAAAGATAAATAAAATCAAGTTCAAAATATTTTACAATCAAATATGAAATTATTAGTTTTGCAACTATTTGTCGGTAAAGTCCTATATATAAAATCATTTTAGGTTGTTTTATCCCTTGTAGAGTTGAAACGCAAATAAATAAAATAACATAAGCATAAAATATCCAAATTTCAACAAGTAAAAAATCAACACCAAAATCTATAACAACACTATTTGAATCAAATAAAGAGATAATTATTTTGCCCAAAAGTGTTAAAAAAATTATTCCAAAGGTTGAAATAATAAATCCATATTTAATTGAGACCTTTAAAGTTTCAATAACCCTATCATATTTTTTTGCACCATAATTATTTGATACAAGAGTAAGAACCGCAGTACTAAGTCCAAGAGCTGGTAAAAGCATCAGTTGTTCAACTCTATACCCTATTCCATATCCTGCAACAGCATACATTCCATAATGTGATACAAAATAAGTAAGAATCAATGAACCAATAGCCATTGTAAGCATATTTATACTTGATGGTATACCTTGAGTTAAAAATTGTTTATAAACTCTGATATTTGGAATAAAATATTCTAGTTTCTCAAAATGAATAAGTTTTGTTTGTAAAACTTTATAAAATAGGTAAAACATATTTATTATTTGAATTAAAACAGTTGCTATTGCAATTCCTTTTATTCCCATAGCAGGAATAAATAAAAATCCATACATAAACAGAGGATTTAAAGCTAAGTTGGCAAAAAAGCCAAATATTAAACTGTTTCTATATGTTTTTGTATCACCAGTTGCTACTAAAATAGAGTTTAGTGAAAAATTAAACATAAAAAATATTGCACCAAATAAAATAGGATTTATATAATCAAGTGAAATTTGTAGATACTCTTCCTTTGCACCTAAAAGCATAAAAAGTGATGGAGAAAAGAAATAACCTAAAATACTTAAAGTCAAACCAATTAACGGTACAAAAATCAGACCTTTATGGGCATAAATAGAAGCTAATTTATATTTCTTTTTACCAAGGGCATTTCCAAGAAGTGCCGTGATTGCTGAACTAAAACCATATCCAAAACCAATAATTAAAAAAAATATCATAAAAGATAGAGTTAATGCTGATATTGCTTGTGTTGAAATAAGTCCTGCATAAAAGGTATCAACAACATTGTACATGGTATTAAAAAACATTCCTGTACTTGCTGGAATTGCTAATTGTTTTATAAGGCTTGGAATATTTTGTGTGGTTAGGTTTTGAGAGTTTGTTTTCAAATTTTTAAGAATAGAAGAACTATTCTTCTATTCTTATCATTGCGGGTTTGCTTAAAACAACACCTGAGTTTTCAAGTTCATTTATAGCTTTTAAAATATCTTTTTCAACACAAATATGAGTTGTAAGAAGTAAATTCGCAGTTGCATTTTTTAATGGTTTTTGTAACATCGCTTCAATAGAGATAGAGTTATCTCCTAAAATAGTTGCAATTTTTGCTAAAGTTCCTGATTTATCAGCAACTTCAAGTCTTAAATAATATTTAGTTTGAATATTATCTTTTGCCATTAAAGTGATTTTTTCACCTGGTTGATTTTCAAAACCAAGCATTGGTGAACCCTTCCCTCGTCTTGCAATATCAATAATATTTGCAATTACAGCAGATGCTGTGGCATCACCACCCGCTCCTGCTCCATAAAACATAGTTTCACCAACTTTATCTCCAACAACAGAGATTCCATTCATAACACCATCAACTTTTGCAATCATTTTATCTTGAGGAATTAAAACAGGATGAACTCTTAATTCAACTTCATTTCCAACTTTTTTTGCAATTCCTAAAAGTTTAATTGAATATTCAAACTCTTTAGCAAATTCAATATCTGCATTTGAAATATTTTGAATACCTTCTATTAAAATATCTTCAGGTTTTGCATCGATTCCATAAGCAATAGAAGCTAAAATTAGAAGTTTATGTGAAGCATCAAACCCACCAACATCAAAAGTTGGGTCAGATTCAGCATAACCTAATTCTTGAGCTTCTTTTAAAATAGCATCATAACTTACGCCATCATTTATCATACGAGTTAGCATATAGTTGCAAGTTCCATTCATAATACCTTGAATAGATTTAATGTGATTTGCACTTAATCCATCTCTTAGGGCATTAATAATTGGAATTCCCCCAGCAACTGCTGCTTCAAATTCAAATGGAATATCACCAGCTAATTCTTGAAGTTCGTATCTATGGTATGCTAATAAAGCTTTATTGGCAGTAACCACTGCTTTACCTTTTAATAAAGCTTTTCTTACAATCTCATTTGGTTTATCAATTCCACCCATTAATTCAACTACAACATCGATTGAATCATCATTTAAAACATCATCAATATTATCTGTTAATTTAATATCAACATTTCTTGTTTTATGTAAGTTTGAAACTACTCCAATGGTTGGTACAATCTCTTTTCCCGCTCGTGCTGTAATAATATTTTTATTATCTCTTAAAATATTAGCAACACTAGCTCCAACTGTACCAACTCCAATAATTCCAACTCTTAACATAACTAATTCCTATTTTTCTAATGATTTTAAATATTTCTTTATATTTTTTGCAGCTTGTCTAATTCTTTTTTCATTTTCAATTAGAGCAATTCTTACATATTGGTCACCATAGTGTCCAAATCCAATTCCAGGACTTACAGCAACATGAGCTTCAGTTAAAAGTTGTTTTGAGAACTCCATACTTCCTAAATGAGCTGCAACTTCTGGGATTTTTGCCCAAATGAACATAGATGCGTTTGGTTTATTCATAATCCAACCAGCATCTGCAAATGTTTCAAGCATTAAATCTCTTCTTTTTCTATATTTTTCAATATGTTCATCAACACAATCTTGTGGTCCATCAAGTGCAACAGTAGCTGCAATTTGAATAGGAGTAAACATACCATAATCAAGCCATGATTTAATTCTTTTTAATGCACCGATTAGTTTTTCATTTCCAACGATACACCCTACTCTCCATCCAGCCATATTGTATGATTTACTTAAAGTAAAACATTCAACTGCAACATCTAAAGCACCCTCTGCTTGGAAAATTGAAGGAGTTTTATATCCATCAAAAGTAATATCAGCATAAGCAATATCTGAAATAATATAAAATCTCTCTCTTTTTGCCATTGCTACTAATTTTGTATAAAACTCAGGTGTAACTGTCGCACAAGTAGGATTATGTGGGAAGTTTACAACTACAAATTTTACTTTTGGAATTGATTCATCAATTGTTTTTTGTAATCTTTCAAAGAATAAATCTTCATCAACTTTAAATACATCGTCAAATACTAGTTCAAATTTATGAACAGCTGCACCATTTAACATAAATGCATATGAGTGAATTGGATAAGTTGGATCTGGAACAACAGCCACATCTCCAACATTTACGATTGCTTGAACTAAGTGAACATAACCCTCTTTTGAACCCATTGTTGCACATACGTGTTTATTTGGATCTAAGAAATCAACATCATATTTTCTTTTATACCAGTTAGAAATAGCAAGTCTTAATTTAAAAATACCAGCACTTGCACTATAACCATGATTTTTTGGTTTTGCAGCAGCTTCAATTAATTTATCTGTTATATGTTGTGGTGCTGGACCATCTGGATTTCCCATAGAGAAGTCAATTACGTCTTCCCCTGCTCTTCTTGCTTCCATTTTGATATTATTAACTTCTGCAAACACATAGTTTGGAAGTCTTTTCATTCTTTCAAATTCAATTTCATGGAACATTGTTTACTCCTTAGTAATGTTTAGACCTTGCTTTATATTAGCAAGAGTATGTAAATCATCAATTTTGATATATTTAGTATTATTAGGCACTTCTAGTTTTAAACTTTTATGCAAACTATTTTCTTCATAAACTCCAATAATATTTAAGGCATTATCATAAAAAACAATACTTGGATACCAAAGATTACCACTACCTGATTTCATTGTAATAACTTTTGCGTCATTTACTTTAATCATATATGGTTTTGTTGTTTTTTTTAGCGATAACTGCTTACTATTAATTAAATCTTCTGCTCTATATATTGAAGAATTATTCGCATCTATTGAATAATTCCAATTATAGTTTCCCTCTCTTTTAATATCTACTATTGAGCAATTTGTTGATTGTAGCTCTTGAGATAATCTGAGAGGGCTTATGGCGGCTGCGGTTTTGATTTGAATAGTCCATCTTAAATTATTATCAACAATAATTTCTTCTTTTATTACAAAATTATGTTGACCTAATGTTTTTAAAATATCAGTTAAGTTTTTTATTGATTTTTTAGGATACTTATTAACATTAAATGTAATAGTAACATTTTGAGTCGATGGAAGATTTAATTTCAACACACCGTTATTTTCTAATTCTTGGATAATACGCGTATAATTAATTTGATTGTTAGTATAAAAGTTATCTTCATTACTAAAAATGTGGTTAATTAGATTTTTATGAGTGTTGTAATCACTTGGACCTAATAAGTCTTTTATTTTTGTATCTAAGTTTGCACTTAACATTACACTTAATGTAACTAATAAAATTAATTTTCTTATCACGGTATTATCTTTCTTTTATCTTTTTAGATTATAAATTAAAATCCCAGCAGCAACAGATACATTTAATGAATCAAATTCATGTTCCATAGCAATTGATACTTTTAGGTCAAGTTTTTTAGCAACTTTTGGAGAAATTCCAGTTCCTTCACTTCCTAAAAATAGGGCAACTTTATCAGTTTTTTCAATTTTGCCATATTTCTTTAAATCAACACCATCCATTGTTGCACCAATTAATGTGAAACCACAATCAATTAATTCACTTGCTAAATCAGCAGATCTTGGATGAACCATAAATGGTAAATCAAGTAAAGCACCAGAACTTGTTCTTAAAATTCCAGAATCATTTACAGTTTTAATATCAGCAGCAATTAAACCTTCAATTCCTAAAGAATAAGCAGTTCTAGCGATTGCTCCAATATTTCCAACATCAGTAACACCATCAAGAACCAAAATAAAATTCATTTTTTTGAACTCTTTAATGTTTGTGTATTCAACATGGTTTAATTTTAAAAAGAAACCTTGATGGTTTCCACCTTTTGCTAATGCTTGAGCTTTTTGATTATCCAATTTGTGGATTTTTTTGTCAAGTTTTGCAAATCTTGTAAAAAGTTTTTTATCAATCTCTTTAGAAAGAAAAACTTCTTCTATTAAATGCGGGTGTTTGTCAAGTACATAAAGTACGATTTGTTTTCCATATATTATCATTCGGGGATTCTATCTAAAAATTGTTGATAAACCTCTTTTATTGATTGTCCAGTCATTTTAGCAATAAGTTTAGCTTTTATTTTTGGTGCAATATCTAAAGATGTTATATCTTCTAAATCAAGGTTAAAACCAATTTTTTCTTTTGGTTCAACTATTACAACCCATTCACCTTTTATATCAACTTTTTTAAATTCATTAAATAGATTTAAAGCAGAATCTTTAAAGGTTTTTTGGTGAAGTTTACTTATCTCTTTTGCTAAAAATATTGTTCTATTTGGTTCTTTTTCTTTTAACTCTTCAAGAAGTTTTAAAAGTCTGTGCGGTGATTCATATAAAATTGCAAGTTTATCATCATTTAAAACATCACTAAGTTTTGAAGCACGACTAGCGCCTTTATGGTCTAAAAATCCATAAAAAGAAAAAGTTGTATGTGAAAAACCGCTCATCGCATAAGCAGTTAAAATAGCATTTGCACCTGGAAGTACATCATAAGGAATTTGATTTTTTATGCAATAATCAACCAAAGTTGCACCTGGGTCGCTAACACAAGGCATTCCTGCATCACTTACATAAACAACATTTTTAGAAAAAGTCTCTTTGTCTAAAGTTTGTAAAATATGATTTTCATTATGAGAATGGAAAGATTTGAATTCTTTGTTTGAAAAGTCTAGGTTATTTTTTTCACCTAAAAGATTTAGAAGTTTTTTTGTTACTCTTGTATCTTCACAAAAAATAAGTTCCGCTTCCATAAGAACCCTTAAAGACCTTTTTGAAATATCTTCAAGATTTCCTATTGGAGTTGGAACTAAGCACAACATAATATTGTACTATTTAGCCATGTTATATTTAGCTTTGAATTTCTCAACTCTTCCAGCAGCATCAACAAGTTTTTGCTCACCAGTGAAGAATGGGTGACAAGAAGAACAAATGTCTATTCTTAATGTTTCAACATTTGATTTTGTTTCAAATGAGTTACCACAAGCACAAGAAATTGTACAAACTTTATAATCTGGATGAATATCTTTTTTCATGCCATAATCCTTAATGTAATTAATGTTTAATAAAAGGTCGAGTCTATTGCAAGCCCTTTAAAAAACTCTTTAGGGACGGGATTATAACGAAAAATACTTAATAATATCTGAATTTAAGTTTTCTATTATATTAGATGTTTTATCTAAAAATTGACCTTTATTAAAAGTATTTTGCCTTTTTGCAAGTTTAGCTGTATTTGCAGATATTTTTTCTTCAAGCTCTTGTTTTGTAAGTTTTCCATCTAAATATTCTAAAGTTTCGATTATTCCAATAGATGCCATACAATTTGGCTCTCTTGTATATTTTTTTTCTAAAAATATAACTTCATCAATAAGTCCTGAATTTATCATAATTTTTGTTCTTTGAGAAATTCTATTTTTCAACTCTTCTTTGTCCCAAATAATTTCAAAAATTTTCAAATCTTTTGCTAAAGCAATTTTAGGATTTTGTTCAAAATAAGAAGTAGGGCTAAGACCAGTTTGTTTATAAATAGAATAAGCTTTTTCAATTCTATATCTATCATTTTTTTCGATTTTTTGCATATACTCTTTGTCTATTTCATACAATAAATCATAAGCATCTTGTTGAGGAATATCAAGTTTTATTTTTGTTTCAATTCCCAAAGATAAACCATCAATTAAAGCTTTTAGATAAAATCCAGTTCCACCAACAATGATTAGATTTTTATTATTGTTAATAGCATAATCTTTTGCTTTTTTATAAAGTTCAATAAATTTAATTACGTCAAACTCTTCGTTTGGATAAACTTCATCTATTCCAAAATGAATAATATCTCCTCTTTCTTCTCGGCTTGGTTTTGCAGAAGCTATCTCTATTTCTTTATAAACACAAAGTGAATCAAGTGATAAAATAATAGAGTTTGTTTTGTTTGCTATTTCTAAAGATAGGGCGGTTTTCCCTGAAGCTGTTGAGCCGATTATTGCTATTTCTTTCATATCTTTTTACTTTTGCTGTTTGAACAATTTTCTAATTTTTGATTTAGTTCATTTATCTCTTTTTCTTTTTGAATAAGTGTTCTTAAAAGGTCTGAAACATCTTTTGAACCAGAATCCACAACATCCGTTTGAGTTTTTGAAGAACATGCAGTTAAAGAAAAAATTAAAAATAGGGTACTAAGAAATAGGGTGATTTTAGACATTAGTTGCTTTCATAATTAAAATAAAATTGATTATAACTAGAAAAAGTTTAATTTTTATTTTTTTAATAATATCTTAGATACAATCCATTTTATGAATAAGCTTATACAAAAACTAAACGACTTTAACGAACTTGTTATGTTCAAACACTCTATTTTTTCGCTTCCTTTTATTTTTATAGCAATGGTTGTAGCAGCAAATGGTTGGTTTGGATTTAAACTTTTAATTCTTGGAATTTTGGCTGCTCTAAGTGCAAGAAATTTTGCAATGGGATTTAATAGATTTATGGATAGAGATATTGATGCTTTAAATCCAAGAACTATAAATAGACCAAATGTTGATGGAAGAATATCTGCTACTCAAATGTTCCTTTTTACGATGGCAAATGCTTTAGGATTTATAGTCGTTGCATATTTTGTAAATGATTTAGCTTTATATTTATCAATACCTATTTTAATAATTATTGGTTCGTATTCATATTTCAAAAGATTTTCTTATTTAGCCCATGTTATTTTAGGTATCTCTTTGGGACTTGCCCCAATTGCTGGAGTTGTGGCTGTAAGTGAAACGATTCCTTTTTGGTCAGTTTTATTAAGTATTGGTGTTATGTTTTGGGTTGCTGGATTTGATTTACTTTATTCTTTACAAGATATTGAAGTTGATAAAAAACTTGGACTTCACTCTATTCCATCAAAATTTGGTGTTGAAAAAACAATGAAAATTTCAAAGATTTTTCATGCTTTAACTGTACTATTTTGGCTTTTATTTGTAATTATTTCTGAAAGTTCATATTTCGCTTATCTTGCAGTTATTATAAGTGCTTTAATGCTTTCTTATGAACACTATTTAGTAAACAAAGATTTTAGAAAAATCGATAAAGCCTTTTTTACAGTAAATGGTTACTT
>JAQUIV010000036.1 GCA_028681275.1 Aliarcobacter sp. | reverse complement strand
ATATTAGATGCTTCAAATGAGTTGGAAACGGCAATAAATTCATCTAAAATTAATCAGTATGATTTAGCAAAAGCTTACATGATTTTGGTTGAATTAAAATTGGAAATAAATAAAGTTGAAGATGCTAAATATTTTGCGCAAATTATAATAGATAATTTTGATGATGAGTTAACAAAAACATATGGAAAAATATCTTTATCAAAAGTTTATAAATATCAAAGAGATTATGCAAGAGCCACTAAATATTTGTATGAAATATTAACTGAAACAAGAGATAAACTTGTTGCAACTGTTGTTGCTGATGAATTATTTGATATTTATATTTTAGATGAAAAATATGATAAAGCAAATGAATTAATAACTCAAGTTTTAAAAACTAATATAGAATATTATACAGAAGATTCATATCGTGCAAATAAAAAAATTAATCGTTTAATTAAAGCAGGAATGCCTGAACATGCATCTGAAATATTAAAAGAATTATTAAAAAGAACAACAAAAGAAGATGTAATAGAGGATTTCAAATTTAAATTAGCAAATACATATATGATTATGTATGATAAAACAAATTATTATTTAGAAAAAGCAAAAGAGTTATATAAAGATATTATAAATGATTATCCCCAAGGACTTCATGCAAAAGATTCAAAAATGTATATTGATGAGATTTTGATGAGACAAGGATTCTTGAGCCCTCCAGTTGTGGCTGCAAAATACCAAGATAGTGAGGCAATGCAACAAAAAGCTCTTTTACAAGAGTTAATGAATGATAAAAATGATAAAAAATATGAACTTATATTAAAAGCTGAAAAAGTTTATAGTAAAGTTTCAGGTGAAATTGTAAAAAGATTTGGTTATCAAAGTGTTGCCGAAATATATGATGAAATAAATATTGATTTGATAAAAGATCATTTAGCTAAAGGAAAATGTATAGAGTTAAGTGAGATTTTACAAACATCAAGAAATGAAACTTTAACTAAATTAATAGAAGATGAAACTATTAAATATGCTTTTTTTGAATGTTTAGTTGAATCACCATATGAAAAAGCTTATTTGCAAATAAAAGAGACATTTAATAAAACAAGGGATGCTAACATATATTTATATTTGGAAAAAATGGCCTATAATCTTGGTTTAATAGATGAAGCTTTAGAATTTTCTGCAAAAGTAGATATGGTTGATGATAAAAATGTTTTAGCAAATGAATTTTTGTATAGATACCAAATATTAAAACAAAAAGATGATAGCGTAGCATTAGAAAAGTTCTTTTCATATACAAATTTAAATCCAAGTTTTATTAAAGTAAATGAAAATAGTCCTATAATAATTGATTTTTACCATGATTATTATTTAGATTTATTAAAAAATAATAAAGTTTCATTGGCAAATGAGATATTAAATAAACTTTATCTGAAACAAAAAGAATTAAAAGTTTTTGTCTACTCTCCATTTGTTGAAACAGAGTTAGCAAGAATTGCAAAAGATGCAAATAATAATCAAAAATCAGTTGATTTATTACTTGAATCTTTACAAAATACAAGAAAAATTAAACCTAATGATGAAGTGAAAATTTATTATGATGTTTTAACTTTATATGATGTACTAGGAAATAAAATCAAAAAAGATGAATATATTTTAAAATGTAAACAAGTTAAAGATAGTGTAGATAGTTTGTATAAAAAAATGTGTGATGAGATGTAATGGATATTGAAGATATACTAAATAAAATAGATTCAACAAATCTTTCTATTCCTTTTGGAAGAATAAAAAATATTTCATCTACCACGCTTACTGCCACTGGATTAGAAGTTGCTGTTGGAGATATTGTAAAAATAGAGTCAGTTCAGCATTTATATACAGTTTTAGGAATGGTGGCTTCAATTGATGCTAAATCATTTACCATTGTTCCTTTTTCTTTTATTGAGGGCTTTAGAATCCATGATAAAGTTTATATCCAAAAAGATGGATTAACTGTTAAATGTGGTTATGGATTATTGGGAAGAGTTATAAATGCTTTAGGTGAACCAATTGATAGTAAAGGTAAAATAACAGATTTAGAAGAAAATGCACCAATAAATAAACTCTCTATGCCAGCACTTGAAAGAGGAATTATTGACGAAAAATTTGCAACGGGAGTTAAAGCAATAGACTCCATGTTAACAAGTGGAAAAGGTCAAAAAGTTGGTATTTTTGCAGGTTCTGGTGTTGGAAAATCAACACTTATGGGAATGATTGTAAGGGGATGTGAAGCTCAAATTAAAGTTGTTGCTTTAATTGGAGAGAGGGGACGTGAAATTCCTGAATTTATTCATTATAATTTAGATAATAATTTAGAAAATACAGTAATTGTAGCGGCAACTTCAGATGAATCAGCCCTTATGAGAAAATATGGTGCTTTTACAGCTATGGCGATTGCTGAATTTTTTAGAGATAAAGGACATGATGTTTTATTGATGATGGATTCTGTTACAAGATTTGCAATGGCTCAAAGGGAGATAGGATTAAGCACTGGAGAACCACCTGTAAGTAGAGGTTATCCACCTTCTGTATTTGCACTATTGCCTCAATTAATGGAAAGAGCAGGGAATAATGCTAAAGGTTCTATTACAGCATTTTTTACTGTTTTAGTTGATGGAGATGATATGAATGATCCAATTGCTGATCAAAGTAGATCAATTTTAGATGGTCATATTGTATTAACAAGAGAACTTACAGAACAAGGATTTTATCCACCTATAAATCTTTTAAAATCAGCCTCTAGGGTTATGGACAAGGTCGTAAATAAAGAGCATTATAATGATTTTTTAAAGTTAAAAAGAGTATTATCACTAATAAAAGAGAATGAAGTGTTGGTTAGAGTTGGGGCTTATAAAACTGGTATGGATCCAGAACTTGACAATGCAATGGCAAAGAAAGAGCAAATAAGAGAATTTCTAACTCAAGATACTCAAAAAATCTTTGGATTTAATGAGATTGTAGCTATGTTTAGAAAGGTTTTACAATGATAAATCAAACAGAACAAATGTCATATAGATTGAGTACATTAAATACTCAACAACAAAAAATTTCATATCAAATGAGTACTGGTCAGAAACTTCAACAAGGAAGTGATGACTCAATGTTATATTCGAGAGTTATTTCTGTTGATGATAAAATAAGAACATATGAGGGGTTAAAAACCCAAATTGAAAGAACTAATATTCAAAATAATGCAGCTGATTCTAGTATGAGTGAGATAAAAAAAATTTTAGACACAGTAAAAGCAGAATTAATAAAAGCAAATACGGCAACAACTTCTACTAATGGAATTGCTGCTATTGCTGCAAATATTGCTGGACTTAAAGAAAATCTTTATCAGTTATCAAATACACAAGTTGAGGGTGAATATGTTTTTGCAGGTTCAGACTCTTCAATACAACCATTTGAAAAAGATGCTAATGGAAAAGTTACATATGTTGGAAATAATCAATTAAGAAAAGTTGCTGTTGAAGAAGGTTCTTATAGAGAAAGAGGTGTTACTGGATTTGATATGATGATGTATCCATCATCAAGTGCGAATAAAGGTGAGACTTTAACTTTTGTTGAGTCAGATAGAATTATTGATCAAGACGGTAATGAATGGAAATTAAATTCTCCAACGAATGATACCTTAACAAAATATGATTTAGATGGGAATGTGACTACTGATACGCTTCCTGTTACAAATGATGGTTTAACACCTCCAACATTTAGTGCTGTTATGCCAAATACAGATGGTACAAAATTTGAAGCAAAAACAAATATTTTTAATCTTATGGATAGTACTTTAAATGCATTAAGAAAAGTTGATAGCGTGGGGAATCCTATCTCTGATGATGTGGCAAAAGCTCAAATAAGTAAAAGTTCAATTGAAATGAATAAAGCATATGATGGAGTTAATATAGCTCATGCAGAATTAGGTGGAAGAAATGAAATATTTGAAACTTCTTTAGAAAGAGTCTCTTCTAAATTATCACAATATAATATTTTATCTCAACAAATTGGTGCTGCTGATTTAGCAAAAGTTGCAATAGAAGCTAAAGCTTTAGAACTTACATATACAGCACTTTATTCAACAATTAGTAAAACAAATCAATTGTCGCTAGTTAATTTTATAAATTAACTAGCTAAACATAATTAATATATGAATATAAAAAAGATATTTTCAAAAGATTTAATAGTTGTTGCACTATTTGTTTCAATTCTATTAATTATAATAGTGCCTTTACCAAAGGTAATACTAGATTTCTTTTTGGTAGTATCTTTATCTATATCTATACTTATTTTATTAATATCTTTATATATTCAAAAACCCTCAGATTTAACTACATTTCCAACTCTTATTTTAATATTTGCACTTTTTAGGCTTGCGTTAAATATTGCAACTACAAGGTCAATTTTAAGTGAAGGTCATAATGGTCCAGATGCTGTAAGTTCTATTATTTCAGCTTTTGGAGAGTTTGTTGTTGGTGGAAATATGGTTATTGGTATTATTATATTTATTATATTAGTACTTATAAATTTTATGGTTGTAACTAAAGGTGCTACAAGGGTTGCTGAGGTAACTGCAAGATTTACATTGGATTCAATGCCTGGTAAACAAATGGCAATTGATGCAGACTTAAATGCAGGTTTTATTGATGATAAAGAAGCTCAAGCAAGAAGAAAAGAGTTAATATCAGAATCAACTTTTTATGGAGCTATGGATGGATCTTCTAAGTTCGTAAAAGGTGATGCTGTTGCTGGTATTATTATTACAATTGTAAATTTAATTGGTGGAATATTAATAGGACTTTTTCAACATGATATGAGCATTACTGCTGCTGGAGAAGTATATACAATATTAACTATTGGAGATGGATTAGTTGCTCAAATTCCAGCTCTTATTTTATCAACTGCAACAGCTATTATTATTACACGATCTAATATGGATGAAGAGAAATTTGCAAGTCAATCTATTTCTCAATTAGTTAAAGATAGTAAATCACTAATTTTATTAGGAATAGGTTTATTATTATTTGGTTTCATTCCTGGTTTCCCAACAGGTATTCTTGTAGCAATGGGTGCTTTAATGATCTTTATAGGTTATGTAATAACTATGATAAATGACAAAAAAGATAATGCCCTTACAAGATTCTTTAAACCTCAAGTTGTTAAAGCAAAAGTTGATGAAGATGTAAATGTTCTAAAAGAGAGAAAGAAAAGTATGTCTGTTGCTGATGAATCTCAAACTATTGAAAATATAATGAAATTAGAAGTTTTAGAGTTAAAACTTGGAATTCGATTATTACAATTAGTTCAAGGAAATTCTGAGTTACTTGATAAAATTAAAGCTATTAGAAAAACAATTGCTAGTGAATTAGGTTTTGTAATTCCACAAATTAGAATTTCCGATGATGCAAATTTATCACCGAATGAGTATCAATTATATTTAAAAAGAATACCAGTTGTAAAAGGTAAAGTTGAAGTTGATAAATTGCTTGCAATGGGTGGACTTGCAAATGAAAAATTAGTAGGTTTAAAAGTAAAAGAACCTGTATTTAATCTTGATGCAACTTGGATTTCAACTGATTTAAAAGAAGAAGCTTTAATGAAAGGGTTTACTGTTGTTGATGCTCCAACAATTATTTCAACACATATTTCTGAAATTATTAAAAAACATGCTGAAGATATTATAACAAGACAAGATATTGTTGATATTGTTGAAAGATTAAAAAAAGATTTCCCAATAGTAATAGATGAAGCAATGAAAGTAACTTCATATGGTTCTTTATTAAAAGTATGTAAAGACTTGTTACATGAAAAAATTCCAATAATAGATATGCTTACAATTATTGAAGCAGTGGCTGATATTGCAGAATTTACAAAAGCACCAGAAATTTTACTTGAACATGTAAGGGCTAAACTTTATAGGCTTATTACTCAAAAATTCAAAGATACTGATGGTGTTTTACATATTATTACAATTAAGCCAGACCTTGAACAGCAATTTATTGGAAAACTTCAAGAACATCATGGAGTTTCACAACTTATGATTTCAATAGCAGAAATTAATAATCTTGTTACAAAAACAAAAAAACTTTTAGATGATGTAGAAGCAAAAGGTTTCTCAAAAATAACAATGGTTGTGGATCCAGTTTTAAGAAAAAGAATATCAGAAATTTATGAGAAATTTGGTCTTCAAGTTTCTGTATTATCACATGCTGAACTTGATTCTAAAGCAAACTTTGCAATAGAGGGAACTTTAGAGTTCTAAAATATAAGGAAAATAGATGAGAATAATAGGAATTTATTTATTAATAATTTCTTCTATGTTTGCAAGTGAATATTACGCAAAGTTAGAACCAATTGATAGTTTTCAAGTAAAATCAGCAGTATCTGGCAAAGTAATTTTTTCAAATTCTAAAATAGAAGGATTAAAAGCAAATAATTCTACTATTATTGAAATTGATTCTTTGGTAAATAAAGTTGAATTAGAACAATCAAAAAATAAATTAAAATTTATTGATGAGATGTTAGAAATTGAAAAAAATAATTATAGTAGATTAAATCAAGTGACATCTAAATCAGAATTTGAAAAAGATACTCAAAAGTTAAAAGTTATTAATTTAGAGTCTTCAAAAGCTGATATGATAATTAAAATAGAAAATTTAAAAGATATTATTTCTAATAAAAAACTAATAGAAAAATCAAATTATATTTTTAATATAGCCGTAAAAGAGGGTGATTATGTAAATCCTGGAACTTTACTTTATGAATCAAAAGATTTATCAAAAGGAAAGTTAGAGATTTTTGTTCCAATTACACAAATAGAAGAGATTAAAAATAAAGAGATTTTTCTTGATGGTGTAAAAAGTAATGTAAAAATATCAAAAATTTATGATGTTGCAGATGTAACAAATATTTCCGCATATAAAGTAGAATTGATATTAGAAGATGTAAAAATATTTTCAAGGTTGGTAAAAATTGAATTCAAATAATAAAGTAGCGTGTCCAATGGATTGTTATGACGCTTGTCAGGGACAATTAATAGATGAAAATATAAAAGGTTCAAAAGAACATAAAACTACAAATGGAAAACTTTGTGTTAATTTTGCAAATTTATTAAAAGAAGAAAATATTAAAGATGCAAAATTTCAAGGTGAAAATATCTCTTTGGATGAATCTTTAAATATTTTAGTAGATAAACTAAAAACAACATCACCAGAAAAAACACTTTTTTATAAAGGAAGTGGAAATTTAGGTGTTATGCAAAATTCAACTAAAAACTTTTTCACTTCATATGGTTCAACTCTTACACGAGGAAGTTTGTGTGATGGTGGTGGAGGAGCTGGAATTGAAGCTGGACGAAAAAATGTAATTAATCCTCCAATTCAAAAACTGATTGATGCTGATGTTATTGTTGTGTGGGGAAGAAATTTTAGTGTTACTTCATCTCATATGTATAATCTTGTAAAAGATAAAACATTTGTTACTATTGATCCTATAAAAACAGATATTGCAAAAAAATCAAAAATTCATATGCAAATTAATCCAAAAACAGACCATGAATTAGCACTTTTATTTACAAGATTTGCATATATGCAAGATTTGGAAGATAAAGAATTTATAGAAGAATTTGGAAGTGGAGCTGATTGGTTTTTTGATATATCAAGAAATAGACCGGTTGTATCTTATGAAGCAACAACTGGAGTATCTCTTTCATTAGTAAATGAATTTTTTGATTTAATCGAAAATAAAAAAGTAGCTATTGTTTTAGGTCTTGGTGTTCAAAAATATTTTGAAGGAGCTTCAATAACTAGATGTATAGACTCTTTTGCTGCTTTTATGGGATTTCATAAAAAAGATGCTGGTGGAGTTTGGTATTTAAGTGATTCTGCATTTGGATACAAAAATCAGTTTGAAACAAAAGGAAAAAACAAAAAAGTATCAATTCCAAAAGTTGATTTTGGCTCTTACGATTTAGTTTTTATTCAAGGTGCAAATCCAGTTGTTTCTGCTCCAAATACAAAAAAAGTAATTGAGGGTTTACAAAAATCTTTTGTAGTTTATTTTGGAACAACAGCAAATGAGACTTGTGAATATGCAGATTTAATTATTCCATCAACTTCATTTTTAGGCAAAAAAGATGTTAGATTATCTTATGGACATGAGTTTAAAGCAATTTCTCAAATAATAAAAGAAAAAGAAACAAATAGTATTAGTGAATATGATTTGGCTAATTATTTATTAGAAAGATTTGACTTTGATAAATTAAAAGATGAAGATGAAATCATTTCATATTATGAAAATACAAAACCAGTTTTAGATGATTTTGAAACTTTTGAATTTGTGGAAGAACTTGATATTGAGCCACTTTATAAAGAAAAAACAGCTGATAATTTTTATTTAATAACTGGAAAAAATAAGAACTCTTTAAACTCTCAATTTGCAGGCGATGATTTTGTATATTTAAACTCAAATACAAATTTTAAAGATAATGATGAAGTTCTTATCTCTTCAAAATATGGAAATGCAAAATTTATAGTAAAAATAGATGATGATATAAAATCTGATTGTGCTTTCTTTTTTGCTGGAAACAAAAAGGTTAATTATTTAACTCCAGATTCTGAAGACGAAAGTTCATTTTCTGCAATGTATCAAGAGGTTTTAGTAGAAATTGAATTATCGTAAACTTTTTTCTGAACATAAAATAGTAAGGGATTTATCCCTTGTTCAATTTATTGCATATTTTGGTGCATGGTTTTCAAATGTAGCTATTTATACTATGCTTGTTGATTTTGGTTCAACTGAGTTTGCAATTTCCGTTGTAACAGCAATGCATTTTTTACCAGCAGTTTTAATCGCTCCTTTTTCAGGAGCTATTATTGATAGGGTAAAAATAAAACCTTTGATGATTACTCTTTTAATAACTGAATTATTAATGACCATTTTATTTTTAACAATTGATAATAAAGAGCAAATTTGGTTTTTAATGATTTTGATTTTTATTAGAATGAGTGCAGCTTCGATGTTTTTTTCAACAGAAATGTCGCTTTTAGCAAAACTTCTAAATGGTAAACCTCTTCAAATGGCAAATGAAATCCACTCAATTATTTGGTCATTTACTTATGCTGTTGGAATGGCTGTAAGTGGATTTATAGTAAATTTATATGGAGTTAAAACAGCTTTTATAATTGATGCTACAATTTTTTTTATTGCTTTAATAGTATTTATTAGAATAGATTTTGTTGTAAAGCCGAGTGTCACAAGTGATAAAATATTTCAGTTAATAAAAGATGGATTTATTTATATTAAAAATGACAAGATTATGCTTCATTTAATCTTCTTACATTCATGTGTTGGATTAACTTCTTTTGATGCTTTGATTACAATATTGGCAAAAAATGAATATAAATATATTATTTCAGTTCCTTTGGCAATTGGTATTTCAAATGCTGTTCGAGCAGTCGCTTTGATGTTTGGACCCATGATAATTTCAAAATATGTTACAAAAGAGAACTTACACTATTTATTGATTTTTCAAGGAATTGCCATAATTTTATGGGGATTAATGCAAGAAATTTTTTATGTTTCATTGATAGCTTTGTTTATTGTTGGGCTTAGTACTACGACTTTATGGTCATTTACCTATGCTTTATTACAAAATAAATGTGATGAAAAATATATTGGACGGGTTATTTCTTACAATGATATGTTCTTTATGATTTCATGTATTACAACTACACTGTTTATTGGATTAATGGCAAGTTTAACTTCAGTTGATATAATTACTATTCTTTTAGGAGTAGGGTTTTTAGGCTTTGCTTTTTACTATACGAGGATTTTAAAATGGATATAAATGAAAAAGTTTTGTTACTTGCAATATTAAAAAAAGATTCGGATGAATCTTTAAATGATATTGTTTTAAAACTAGAAGATACGGGTCTATTTTCTTTAAAAGAAGGGAAGAGATTGGTAAAAAAACTCAAAAAAGAGGAGTTTTTAAGTGATTCATTTTTAACTTTAAAAGGTGAAGCAATAGCAAAAAATGTAGAACAAGAATTTAAGATATAAAAGGGAAATAATGATTTTAGATTACAAAGATATAAACGACTTAAATAGATACAAAATTATGTCAGGAACAGTGATTCCAAGACCAATCGCATGGATTGTAACAGATGATAATGGAGTTTTAAATGCTGCACCATTCTCATATTTTATTCCAATTTCTTCAAATCCAGCACTTTTACTTGTGGCTATTGGAAAAAAAGATGATGGAACACCAAAAGATTCTTTAGCAAATATCTTAAAAACAAAAAAAGCAACTATCTGTTTTGTAAATAAAGATAATGTTGATAAAGTTCAGAAATGTGCAATGCAATTAGGAAAAGATGAGAGTGAAATTGAAAAATTTGACATTGAAGTAAAAACTGCAATGGAAGGTTTTCCTCCAATGATTGCATCTTCTCAAAGTGCTTTATTTTGTGAATATTATGATACTTATGAAATTCCAGGAGATACAACACCTGTTGTTTTAGAATTAAAATATCAATTTATTGAAGATGATAGAATTAATGAAAGAAATCATGTAAGTGTAGAAAATATCGGAAGAGCTGGAGTTACTTTTAAGGCTTTAGTAGATTTATAATTAAAAGGCAAAAGCCTTTTAATTATTTAGTTTTTTATACTGTTGTATTTCCACAGTGTCCACATTTTTTTGCAGCAACTGGAATTTCCATTGCACAATCACCACAAATTTTTGTTTTAGCAACTACAACATCTGCTTTTTTTAGTTTATTATATGATTTTATAAACATAAACATTACAAAACCTAAAATTACAAATGAAATTGTATCATTTACAAATAGACCTAATTTAATTGCAGGAGCTCCTGCTTTTTCTAACTCAGCAAGTGTTGCATAAGAATTTCCATCTAAAGAGATAAATAGTTGTGAAAAATCAACTCTTCCAAGTAACAATCCAATTGGAGGCATTATTACATTTGTTACAAGTGATTTGATTAATGTAGCAAAAGCAGCACCAAAAATAAATCCAACAGCCATATCAACAACATTTCCTTTTATAAGAAAATCTCTAAACTCTTTTAACATTTTTTGCTCCTAATGTTTTTTGCAATTATAATCAAAATATCTTCATTGATAATAAAATAATAGTTTTGGGTATTAAAAGTCAAATAAATAATGAATAAATAATCTGTAAATTACAAATTGATTACAGATAATAATTTGTAATCAAATTGTAAAAAATGATAGTTATATTGCAAAAAAATTTAAAAAAGGTAGCCAATGAATAACCTAAAACTGCAAAATAAAATATTTTTAATATTATTATTACCCATTGTTGCAATATTAATTTTATCTTCAAACTCAATTTTTAATAAATATGAGGAAAATTTAAAAATGAATGAGAGTTTAGAATATCTCTATTTTTTAGAAAATGTTTCATCTTTAATACATGATTTACAAAAAGAGAGAAGTCTCTCAACACTTTTTTTAGAAAGTTATGGAAAAGAGTTTGTTTTAGAATACAAAAATCAAGCTATAAAAAGTGATGAATCAATAAATAAATTAAATGAATTTTTAAAAGAGAACTCATTTTTCAAAGATGAAGAGTCTGCAAAAAAGATTTCTGACTTTATAAATAATAGTAAACAATTTGAGCAAATGAGACAAAAAAATATCTCATTACAAATTAGTAAACAAGATTTAGAGAAATTTTACACTTCAAAAATAGATACTTTAACTTATTTTATAGATGAATTAGTTAGTTATTCAGCTATTGGAAATTTATCTAAATATTCTCAATCTTATATTGCATTTAATGAACTAATAGAAAAATCATTTGATGAAGAGGAACATATTAGAAATATTTTAAGTACTGGGAATATCATTGGCGATGATTACAATAGTTTTTTAAATTCAATTTCAAAACAAAATCTTTACTTAGAGATAATAAAAGATAATATTTTTAAAGAAGATTTAGAAAATCTAAAAAAAATATATTCTTTAAATGATTTTACTGAAATGGATAAGGTAAGAAATGTTGTGTTTGTAAAGAGTCAAAAAAATGATTTTATGTTAAAAATAAAAGAACTTAGTGGTTATGGAGGATTAATTCATTTGTATAAAGATTTCATAGAAACAAAAGATGAAAAATTGATGAATAAAATACAATCAAAACATTCAGCCCTTTTGAAAGTTATTAAATCTTATGATAAATTTGATGGGACAACACAAGAAGAAAAAGAGTTATTAAAAACATTACAAGATACTTTTGATTTAATGATTTCAAATGTTTATGAACTTTCTCAATCGGAAAATGGTTCTAAGAATATAGAAAAAATTGATAATAAAAATGCGATTAATGCTATTGATAAATTATCAAATAGTATTTATGGTGCTAATGTATCTTGGAAAGAAAACTCTACTAATAAAATCAATTTGTTAATTAATCAGGAAAAAAACTTGTTTAATAATTTGATTTCATATATAAATGGTGAAATTAGTAGTTTTAGAAATCAGATTATTTATGAATTAGTTTTTATAACAATTCTATTTGTATTAACATTTTTAATTATCTATTTTATGACAAAAAAAATAGTTTCATCAATGGATAAATTTCAAGTGAATCTAAATGAATTTTTAGCTTATTCAATGAAAGAAAAAGAGAGTGTATCTTTACATGATTTAGAAGGAAATGATGAATTTGCCATAATGACAAGAGAAATGAATTGGCAAATTAAAAAAATTGAAGAGATTCAAGAGCAAGATAAAAAAGTTGTTTTAGAAATTTCAGATGTAATGGAAAAAGTAAATAATGGCTTTTTTGAATATAGTATAAAACAAAAAGCAGTAACAAAAGATATTGAAGATTTAAGATTGATTATAAATAAAATGTTAAATAGAACAAAACTAAAAATTGATAATATAAATCTTTTATTAAATAGTTATACCCAATCAAATTATGTGTTTAAACTTGATGAAGTTCAGAAAAAAGGGATGTATGGGGATTTTGGAACATTATGTACATCAACTTCACTTTTAGGACAATCTTCTTCTGAATTAATTGCAATGATTACAAATGCTGGAATGGAACTTGAAAATAACACTAAAATTTTAGCCACTTCTTCAAATGAACTTGCTCTTTCTTCAACTCAACAAGCAAGTTCGTTGGAGCAAAGTTCAGCTGCACTTGAACAAATTACATCAAATATTAGAAACAACAATGAGAATATGAATAAAATGATGAATATTGCAAATGATGTAAATGAAGCTGCAAATGTTGGAAGTAAATTTGCTTTTCAAACTTCAAGTTCTATGGATGAAATAAATGAAAAAGTAAAAGCAATAAATGAAGCAATTTCAATTATTGACCAAATTGCATTCCAAACAAATATTCTAAGTCTAAATGCAGCCGTTGAAGCGGCAACTGCTGGGGAAGCTGGACGTGGATTTGCAGTAGTTGCAGCTGAAGTGCGAAACTTAGCAAATAGAAGTGCAGAAGCAGCACGTGAGATAAAAAATTTAGTACAAAGTGCAAGTGATAAATCAAATGAAGGTAAACAAATTGCCCAAGATATGATAACTGGATATGAAAATTTAACTTCAAAAATCACTCAAACAAAAGATATTATTCATAGTGTTACGCAGTTTAGTAAAGAACAAGAAGTGGGAATTATTCAAATAAATGAAACAATCTCAAGATTAGATGTAGCTACTCAAAAAAATGCGTTTACTTCTTCAAATATTGATATTTTATCGAAAGAAGTTTCTAAACTATCAAGTAGATTATTACAAATTACAGCCCAAGCAAAAATTGATAAAAAGTATTATGAAATGGTCGAAAATATAGACTTAATGAAAGAAGTTTCAAAATATAAAAATGACCATATAAATCTAAAGAAAAAATATTTTTCAACTTTAGATAATTTTGAAAGTTGTACAGTTGTGGATTGTAAAGCTTGTAATATGGGGAAATGGATTGTTGTTTGTGAAAATGAAAATAGGAATTTTACAAAAACAAATGAGTGGAAAATATTAAAACAAAACCATGAAGATGTTCACCAAAAAGTACAAGTTTATATGGATAATAATGCTAAAAAAGTAGAAAACAAAATTTTAAGAGAAATATCAGCACAAATCGAAGATTCAACAATAAATGTTTTTGATAGTTTAAATGATATTTTATATATTGATTCAAAAAAA
>JAQUIV010000142.1 GCA_028681275.1 Aliarcobacter sp. | reverse complement strand
AAGAACAAACTTGCAAATACTAAAAAACCTTTTGCCGCTATTGTTAATCTTTTACTATTCAAATAAAAATAGATAAAAAAGGTTATTGGCAGGAATGCAAATATAAATTCGTAACTATTGAAGAGCATCATTATCCTCTAAATTTTTTGTATAAGAAATATAAACATCAAATAATTTCTTTTTAAATTCTTTATCTATCAAGATACGATATTCACTATTATTTATATTTTCCTTAAATTCATTTATATAATCTACAACTTCACCTAAAGATGTATCGAAAGAAGGTTCTATTTCATGAAATATTTTTTCTTTATTATTTTCATTAATTTTATTTACAAAATCTATAACAATATCTTGAACATAAACATACTTCATCAAAATATCTCTATTAAAAACCTTTATTTCTAAATTTTTAATGCTATTATAAATCCAAGTTGATATAACAGAATTATAATTTGGTTTACACCCTTCACCAAAAACATGTGGTAGCCTATATATAAATATAGAAACACCATTCTTTTGACCATACTCTTTTATAATATTTTCTGTTTGTTGTTTTGTTTTTCCATACATATTTTGTGGATTTATTGCATGTTTAGTAGAGGTAAACAATATTGGTATTTGTCGATTATATTTCTCTATACTTTGAATAATTTGATTTGTTAAAGTATTATGACTTGATAAAAACTCTTCATTTGATGAATTAGGTCTTACCTCACCTGCTAGATGAAATACAAAATCTACAACTTTTACCATTTCATCTAAATTATCAAAAGAATCTCCTCTATTAAACTCAAATAAATTTATATTGTTATTTTTTAACAACTCTTTTTTTAAATTTTTACCAATAAAACCTTTTGAACCAGTTATTAAAATATTTTTTAATTCCATCAATTATACTTCCTTAAATACCACGCAATAGTCCTAACAATCCCTGAATCAAAGTTCTCATCTGCTTTCCATCCTAGCTCATTCTCTAGTTTTGTCGCATCTATCGCATATCTTCTATCATGTCCTGCTCTATCTTCTACAAATGTAATTAATTCTTTATAAGAAGAATTATCAGCTTTTGGAACTTCTTTATCTAGGATTGTACAGATAGTGTTAACTATTTGAAGATTTGTTCTTTCATTTCTTCCACCGATATTATAAGTTTGTCCAGTAATTCCTGAGTGGAACACTATATCTATACCTTTACAATGGTCAAGTACATATAACCAATCTCTGATATTTTTTCCATCACCATAGATTGGAATAGGATTTCCTTTTAGAGCATTTCTTATAATCGTAGGAATTAGTTTTTCATCATGTTGTTTTGGTCCATAATTATTTGAGCAGTTTGTTATTACTGTATTCATTCCATAAGTTTCATTATATGCTCTAATTATCATATCAGATGATGCTTTACTAGCTGAATATGGAGAGTTTGGAGCGTATGGAGTATTTTCAGTAAACAAATCATTTGGATCAAGAGAAAGTGTTCCATACACTTCATCAGTTGAGATATGATGAAATCTACAATCTTGATATTTAGTTTTATATTCAAAAGGTTTATTCATCCAATATTTATAAGCCACATCAATTAAAGTAAAAGTTCCATTTACATTTGTTTGAACAAATACACCTGGATTTTTAATTGAGTTATCCACATGAGATTCAGCTGCAAAATGAATCACCCCAGTTATATCGTATTCAAAAAAAATAAATTCAACTAATTCTCTATTACAAATATCACCTTTGATAAATTTATATCTTGGATTATTTTCACACTCTTTTAGGTTTTCTAAGTTTCCTGCGTATGTTAGAAGATCTAGGTTTATTAGGTTATATTGCGGATATTTATCTAAAAAATAAGGTACAAAGTTTGAACCTATAAATCCTGCTGTTCCTGTTAGTAATATATTCTTATTTTGCATCTATTTTCTTTCTCCCATTAGCTTTAAACATTTTTTATAAAACTCCTCAATAACTTTTAAAATTTGATTTCATATTGATTTATTTGTTGTCTAAAATCCATCTCGATTTTATTCTTATTTTCAGAATTTAAAAGAAAATTGCCATTAACTATTTGTTCAATAATCCAAAAATTAATATTTTGTGAATAATGTGTAATATCTTTATAGTTAGCTAAATTATGCGTAACATCTTTTGCTATTTGAAAATCATGTAAATAAACATTCTCTAAAGATATTAATTTATTATATATATACTCTTTAAATCTTAATATTGTATCCAAACTTTCTTTTTCTTGCCAATCTTTGTAAGTTAATATAGAATAAGGTGGAAAAAAAATAATAAATTTTGTATTTTTATTTTCAACTATTATTTTGTATAAATTATTATCAAAATTACTCTCTAATTGCTGTAAATTCCAAGAATCTTTTTTATGATTAAACATTGTGTTACGATTTTTCCAATTGTTAATGACATTTTCTAAATTGAAATTTTTTTGATAATTATTCTGCCATTCAAACATATGGTTATAATTGTCTTCTATTTTATTTGTATTGTTATTTTTTGAAAAAATCACTTTAAATGATCTTTTTAATGTATCCAAACTCAATAAATATTTATAATCATTAAAAAAATTATTATCATATAAATAATCTGGGAAGTCATTATTAGCCTCTTTACCATTAAAAAAAGAGTATACATCTAATCCAAATAATACTGTTTCTATTTTATGACTAGAAAAGGCTATATCAAGAATTTGTTTAAACTCATGTGATTTACCTCCAGCAATTGATAACTTGATTGGATTATTCATAAAATTTTTAGTTTTATCTAAAGTAAAATTTTCAGTCATTGAAGTACCAATAATAATTGAATTAAAATCATAATTTTTTGCTAATCCTGAATTTAAATATCTTTGATTTCCAGAATAGTCAAACGAATAAATACTAGCTTTACGATAATGTTGAAAAGGATCAATAATATAATTAAAGAGGATAATCACACTTATAAAAAAAATTATATTGATAATTAAATAATTCAACCATTTTTTAGCATTCATATAATACCTTTTCAAAAATTAAAATATAAAAATTCAGAAATTTTATTTAGAGATAAAATGCTATAAATAAGACATACTAAAGCTAAAAATAAATTTGTATTATTAAATTTGAAATCATTAGATCTCTCCATTGAATTTTTAAAAAATAGAACAAAAAAGATTCCAACTAAAATCCAAATTAAACTCTTATTTCCAGAATTAATATGTTCAGTTACTTCATCAAAAGTTATTCCATAATCAGATAAAAATGCTAATTTAGTTGAGAATTTAGTTGAGATAACCACACCAGATAAACCAGCCATTCCCTTTAAAACCTTAATAGCATCTTCCCACTCTTTTGCTCTAAAAAATATCCATGCTACATTCACAAAGTTAAATGTTATAAACCATGCAAGGATTA
>JAQUIV010000035.1:7083-14517 GCA_028681275.1 Aliarcobacter sp. | reverse complement strand
AAGATCTCATAGTTATTTAGGAAATTTATCCCCTGTTAGATTTGAAGAAATCAATTTAATGTTACAAAATGAAATGGCTGCATAGAATTAGTAAAAAAAGTGTCTTAATTTAAGTTACCACTCCAGAACTACCTAATACAACATAGTGCAGGTTCAGGTAAATCTAATTCTATAGCATGGTTAGCTCATCAATTAGCCTCTTTACATGATGATAGTGATAACTTGGTGTTTAATTCAGTTATTGTTATTACAGATAGAACGGTACTTGATAATCAGCTACAAGAAACTATATCAGGCTTTGAACATAAAGAGGGTGTTGTAGTTGGAATTAGTAGAGAGGGTTCAAATGAATCAAAATCTACACAACTAGCAGATGCACTTGAAAGAGGTGCAAAAATCATAATAACAACAATTCAAACTTTCCCTTTTGTATTAGATGCAATTCAAAAAAGAACTAGCTTAAAAGAGAACAAGTATGCCATCATAGCAGATGAGGCTCACTCTTCACAAAGTGGAGCAACAGCTAAAAAGCTAAAAGAGGTGTTAAACTCTGATTTAGTAAATGAAAATGATGAGGATTTAAGTGCAGAAGATGTTTTAAATGCTTCTATACAAGCAAAATTTGGAAATAAAAGTTTAAGTTTCTTTGCATTTACAGCTACACCAAAAGCAAAAACACTAGAAATATTTGGTGTATTACCAAATCCAAATCAAGCACCATCAAAAGAAAACAAACCTCAGCCATTTCACTTATATACAATGAAACAAGCGATAGAAGAGGGTTTTATCCTCGATGTACTAAAAGGTTACACAACTTATAAGTTATTCTATAAGCTTGAGCATAGTGATTTAAACAAAGATTATGAAGTTGAAAGTAAAAGAGCTAAGATAAAAATAGCTAAATGGATGAATATTCACCCTTTTAATATAGCTCAAAAAACAGAAATTATAATAGAGCATTTTAGAACTCATATAGCTCATCTATTAGACAATCAAGCGAAAGCTATGGTTGTTACTTCAAGTAGACAAAGTGCAGTTAGGTATAAAATAGCATTTGATAAGTATATAAAAGCTAATGATTTATCTAACCTACAAGCTATGGTAGCCTTTTCAGGAAAAGTAAATGATGATAGTGAGGGAAGTGATAAAGAGTATACTGAATCAAATTTAAACCCAAACCTTAAGGGTAGGGATATGAGAAAGGCTTTTGATACTAATGAGTATCAAGTTATGCTTGTTGCTAATAAATTTCAAACAGGATTTGACCAGCCAAAATTATGTGCTATGTATGTAGATAAAAAACTAGGTGGTGTTGATTGTGTACAAACACTTTCAAGACTAAATAGGACTTATGCAGGTAAAGAACATACTTTTATACTTGATTTTGTAAATGAACTAGATGAGATAAAAGAGGCTTTTGAGCCTTATTATAAAACAAGTGAATTAGAAGATGTTACAAACCCTAATATCGTTTATGATGTTCAAATGAAACTAGAGGGTAACGGAATTTTTACTCCCGTAGATATAGACAACTATGCAAGTGCTTTTTTTAATCCAAAAGGTACACAAGCATTAATGAGTAGTGCGTTAAAGCCTTCTATAGATAGATACAAAGGTGCTTATAAAGAAGCTGTTATAAAAATTAAAGAACTAAAAGAAGCGTTACATATAGCAAAAAACAATAAAGACATAAAAGGAACTCAAAACTTAGAACTAGACTTAAAAGAGGCTAATGAAAAGAAAAATGCTCTTGATTTGTTTAAAAAAGATATGATAAGTTTTACTAGATTGTATGAGTTTTTATCTCAAATTGTAGATTATGAAGATGCAGAGCTTGAAAAACTATGGGCTTTTTCAAAGGGACTAATACCTAATATAAGAACTTATGACGAAAAAGAGGAAGTAGTTGATATATCATTGATTAAATTGACTCATTATAAGTTACATAAGCAAAGACAAGAAGATATAAAACTAGAGGGAAATGGAGTTTTATTTCCAATTACAGATGCAGGTTCAGCAGTTGCTAAAGACCCTGAAAAAGAGTTTTTATCAAAAGTAGTTGAAAAGATGAATGCTTTATTTCAAGGTGACTTTACAGAAGATGATGTAATTGGTTATCTAAATACTATTACAACTAAAGTAATGGAAAATGAAAAAGTAGTTTTACAAGTAAAAAACAATACTAAAGAACAAGCTATGTTAGGTGGCTTCTCTGATGCAATTAATGATGCTGTTATAGATAGTCTTGATGCTCATCAAAGTATGGCTACACAAGTTCTAAGCGAAGATAGAGTTAGAATTGGACTAGCAAATATGGTTTATGACTTGATAATTAAAGGTATGAGAGCTTAGAAAGGGTACTTATGAATAAAAGTTTAAAAGAAAAAGAGTGGGTAAGATTAAATAATGGTAATTTAATTATGTTTTTACATCATCATTTACCTTTTTTACAAGCTAAAAGTAAAGTAGAATGGAATGCACTAGGAGATTTTTTATTATTTCTTGATAAGATAATTACATCAAATAGTGATTCTTCTCGTCTTTCATTTAAAGTACCAAGAAAAGAAATAGCTAAATTTAATACAGGAAAGCATTTTAATACTTATTTAGAGCATTTTTTTGTAGATGAAAGATTTTATTATACTTTAAAAAAGTCTAATGAAGTTAAAAATTATTGCACGTTGATGTATTTGAGTGAATTTATAAAAGAAGCTCAAAAATATTTGATTGATATAATGGGTATAGAGGAATATTTAACACCTTTAAAAATTAATTTAGCAAATGTAATTGAAAAAGATACTTATTCTATACCATTTAATAAATTTAAATTTTTAAATATGGAGTTAGTTGAAATAGGAAATCTTGTTTCAGAAAATTCACCTTTAAGTGATAGTATTAGAAAAACACATCCTATTATATTAACACCTAATTACATTCAAACACAAGTAGACTCTTTTGTAAGCGTTTTTAAACAAAAAGATTTAATAAATTTTTATGGTTTTACTGAACGGGAAGCTAGAAAAGCTGTTCTTTCTGTTAAATCATTTACCTTTGAAACAAAAAAAGATACCAAGCAAACAAAAGTTTTTTCAAAGAGTGATTTAAAAAATGAAATTTATACTAAAGTTGTTCTGAATAAAGATGAAGTGAGTAAATTATTAGTTGAAACTTCGATTGATTCTTTGACATTATCGTCAATATATGCATTAAAACAATACTATGTGGATAATTCAAATTTTGCTGTATATAAAGAGGCTAATATAAGGCTATATACGCTTCTTAGAGCCAATATATTTGATTTTCAAGGTTGTACTAGGGAGTTAAGGAAAAAGCTCTTCAAGGGGCTGTGGCAGTATGATTTAAATGTTGCTGCACCAACTATTTTATATCAATTGTTTAAAGAACATTTTCCAACCCGACATTTAAAGACATTAGTTAACTATATTAAAGATAAAAATACTTTTCGATATGAATGTGCAGAGTATTTAATGACTACTTTTGAATATGATAAAGATAAAGCTTATGCAGATGTAAAAGAACTTATTACAGCATTATTTTATGGAGCTACTGCATTAAATCCAAGAAGTGAATTATCTCTTTCATTAGATAAAAGAAAATCTTTAATAGAAAATGTTCCAATGTTTAAAGAATTGATAACGGAAACAAATATACTTTTTAATGATTTGTATGGTTACTATATAACAAATTGTAAAGAAGATAAAATTAATCTAGATGGTTTCTTGATAAATATATATAAAAAAGATAAAAAAGGTAGGCTTGTAAAAAAATCTAAAGCATCAATTTTATCAAGTGTATATTTTTTCTATGAAAGAACTATTTTAGAAATAGTTAGAAATAAATATGAAGATTTAACTCTTATGATACATGATGGCTTTATTATTACACATAAAATTGATAAGAGAGAGTTAGAAATAGAGATATATAATAAATTAGGATTTATGGTAAATTATAGCGAAGAACAATTATAATATTTTTGCCTACACATATAGTCTCTATAGGTATATATATGTATATATACTTAATAATTCTCCTAATAAGTATATAAAAGGTTATCTTCTCCCATTGTATTAATGTTTTTAGTAGATAAATACAGATAAAGCCCTAATAATAGGGATGTTATGCGTACATAAAATTAACGATTTTATATTAATCATAGATAAGACTGCTAAAAAGAGTACATTTTAGGCTCATAATATAAACCCTTACAGGGCTTATTAATAAGTCTATGTACGTACATTTAGCTTTATTATTATGAATATATTACGGTATATAAAGAGCAAAAAGCAGAGTGAATTTCTTTTAACCCACCCCTATATAATGGAGTCTATAGTTATGTTTTGTGTATTACACAAACATACACAAAAGTAAAGCTAAATTAATAAAAAATAGATGTTAAATGTAGTACAATGAGTTAAAGATTTTTTATCAAAAAAGTATTGAAAAGTTAGTTGAAAGACCGTAAAAACAGAGTTTTACAGTGGTGCGAATGGTGAGAATCGAACTCACACTCCGAAACCGGAACGGGATTTTAAGTCCCGCGCGTCTACCTATTCCGCCACACTCGCACACGTGTATAATAAAATCCAAAAGTGGTGGTTCGAGACAGAATCGAACTGTCGACACAAGGATTTTCAATCCTTTGCTCTACCGACTGAGCTATCGAACCATTGTAACTTTTGGAAATAAAAAAGTGGTGGTGAGAGAAGGATTCGAACCTTCGAAGCCGTAGGCGGCGGATTTACAGTCCGCAGGATTTGACCACTCTCCAACCTCACCGTTGAAAATGTTACTTAAACTAATGGATGGGGTAGAAGGATTCGAACCTTCGAGTGACGGTACCAAAAACCGTTGCCTTACCGCTTGGCGATACCCCATTAATTTAAGTGGACGGAATTATATACTTTTAATAATTAAAGTTAGCTAAAACCAAATTAATTTCCCAAATATCTTAAATCTTTACTAAGAATTTGTTTTATGGTATTATTTTTTTGATTAGAAAAGATATTTTAATCATTGAAAAGGTGCAAATATGTTTATGGAACATTTGGCTTTGACATATAAGTGTCATAGCTCAATAGGTAATAGTTTAGATTTAAACAGCATGATAAAAGAGGTGCTTACAACATTTGTAGAAGAAACAAATGCAATAAATGGATTTTTTTATTTAGTTGATGAAAATGATAGATTATATAAGTATTTAGCTTATGATAATAGTTTTGGATGTGATGAAAAAATATTAAACGAACAAATAAAAGATTTATCTTGTGTTAGAGTTTTTGATTTTAATGAAAAAAAAGTTTTACTTTTACCTTTGAAACAAGGAATATTTTTTATTGTATTTCAAGATAGTGATATAAATTTTGAATTTGTAATCTCAATGTTTCAAGATTTAATTGTTAAATTAAATATTAGTATTGATGCTTGTTTAAATGTTCAAAAAATGAAAAATAAAAATAAAATATTAAATCAACTAACAAATGAACTAAAAGAACAACAAAATAAATTGCTAGAATCAGACAAATATAAGAGCAATTTTTTAGCAAATATGTCCCATGAATTAAAAACTCCTTTAAATTCTATTCTTGTAATCTCTTCAATAATGGCTAAAAATAAAAATCAAAAATTAGACGAAGAACAAGTTAAAAATATGAAAATTATTAATAGCTGTGGAAATGATTTATTAATTTTAATTAATGATATTTTGGATATTTCAAAAATAGAAGCAGGGGAAATAGCTCTTAATTTATCAAAAGTAAATATATTCGAATTAGTTGAAAATTTGGTTTTAGAAATGTCACCTTTAGCAAATGAAAAGGGATTAGAACTAAATTATAACTGCATTTCAAAAGAGTTATTTTTATTATCCGATAGTCATAGAATCAAACAAATTATAAAAAATTTGATGAGTAATGCTATTAAATTTACTGAAAAAGGCTCAATAGAGATAATTTTAGAAGAAAATGCCAATGATGTTACTATAAAAGTAATTGACCAAGGTATTGGAATAGCAAAAGAAAAACTTGATTATGTTTTTGAAAGATTTAAACAAGCAGATGGAAGTACAACAAGAAAATATGGCGGAACAGGACTTGGTTTAGCTATATCAAAAGAGTTGTCTATTTTATTGGGTGGAGATATAAAAGCTTTTAGTGATTTAGGTGTTGGAAGTACTTTTGAATTGATTTTGCCTAAAAAAACAAATATTAAAAATATATCTGATGATAAGGTTTCCATTTCATCAAGGGATGAAAATATTGTAATTGAAGATATTGTTTTATTTGATATGGAAGAAGATATAAAAGTGGAAACAGTAGTTAAAGATGAAAAAATATTATTAATAAATAGTGATTATGTATCTTTTTTCCCAATTGCTGTTTCATTAAAAAAAGAGAATATTCTTTTGACCTATTGTAAATCTTTCCAAGAGGCTTATACTCTTTTGGAAGATAAGTATGATTTAATAATTATAGATGAGGATAACTCTAACTTTGATTTATTAGATTTTTTAAATTATTGTGAAGAAAAAGAGCTAAAAAAGATAGTTATTAGTTCTAAAAAAATAGATGAAGATGATTATTTAGAAAAACAATTTATTAAAAGTGAGTTGTTAGGAAAAATTTTGAAATATTTAGGAAGATAAGATGGAAAAATTTAATATTTTATTAGTAGATGATATAGCCGAAAATATTTACTCTTTAAAAATGATGATTGAAGATAGTTTTGATGTAAATATTTTTTCAGCATTAAGCGCCCAAGAGGGTATAGAAATTTTAATGAAAGAGAATATTGATTTGATTTTAACAGATGTTCAAATGCCTGAAATAGATGGTTTTGAGTTTGTTGCATATTTAAAAGATATTGAAAAAACGAAGGGTATTCCTGTTATTTTTATTACAGGAATTTATGATAAAGATGAATATAAAACAAAGGGTTATAATTTAGGAGCTATTGAATATATTACAAAACCTATTCATGATATTTTGTTAAACTCAAAATTAAAAGTTTATATTGATATTTTTGAAAAAAGAAAATTAGATGAAGAACAAATAGCTGCAAAAGATAAAGTTTTAATTCATCAGTCAAAAATGGCAACAATGGGAGAAATGATAGGTGTAATTGCCCATCAATTAAAACAACCTTTGAATATTTTATCTTTATATTGTAATGATGTGGAAGAATCACATAAGTTTGGAGAAATTGATGATAAATTTATTAATGATTTTTCAAAAAGTACAAAAGAACAAATTAAATTTTTAAGTGAAACAATAGATGGTTTTAGAGATTTCTTTAATCCAAATAAACAAAAAAGAGTATTTGAAATAAAACATGCAATTGAAAAAACTTTAAAACTTATGGGAAATCAGTTTGAAGTTAATAAAATAAAATTAAATTTAGAAGTTGGTGATGAAAATA
>JAQUIV010000035.1:0-6983 GCA_028681275.1 Aliarcobacter sp. | reverse complement strand
TTTAATCCAAATAAACAAAAAAGAGTATTTGAAATAAAACATGCAATTGAAAAAACTTTAAAACTTATGGGAAATCAGTTTGAAGTTAATAAAATAAAATTAAATTTAGAAGTTGGTGATGAAAATATTTTTGGTATAGAAACAGAATTAGAACAAGTTCTTCTTAATATTATAAATAATTCAATAGATGCTTTTAAAGAGAGAAATACTGAAAATAGAGAGATAAATATAAAAATTTTATCAAAACAATCTTATACAATTTTAATTATTGAAGATAATGCAGGTGGAGTAAAAGAGGAGAGTTTAGAAAAAATCTTTGATCCATATTACACTACAAAATCAACAGGAACGGGAACAGGTCTTTATATGGTAAAACTTGTTATAAAAAATAGTTTACAAGGGGATTTAAAGATAAATAATAGTGAAAAAGGTTTGCGATATATTATCGCACTTCCTCAAAAAGAAGAGCTTTAATTCTCTTCTTTTAATTCTTCTTTTTTTGAGCTTAGTTTTGAAACTAAGATATAAAATAGTGGTATAAAAATTATTGCAATAAATGTTGCTGATAACATACCTCCTACAACTCCTGTTCCAATAGAGTGTCTACTGGCAGCTCCAGCACCACTACTGAAAACTAAAGGAAGAGTTCCTAAAGTAAATGCTAAAGAAGTCATAATAATTGGTCTAAGTCTTATTTTTGCAGCTTCTAAAGCAGCGTCTATTATTGAATATCCCTCTTTTTGTTTTTGTAGAGCAAATTCAACAATTAAAATTGCATTTTTAGCAGCAAGTCCAGCTAAAACTAATAAACCAATTTGGAAATAAATATCATTTTCTAAACCTCTTAATAGAGTTGCTAAAACTGCACCAAACATTGCAAATGGAACGGCTAAAACAACAGAAATTGGTAATAACCATTTTCCATATAGAGCAGCTAATATTAAAAATAATAAAACAATACCAAAAATAAAGGCTACACTTGAACTATTTGAAATTTGTTTTTCTTGATAAGCAGTTCCAACCCAACTGATTGTATAACCACTTGGTAAAACCTGATTTGAAACCTCTTCAATAGCTTTTAAAGCATCTCCTGAACTATATCCCATTGCTGGTTGTCCTGAAACTTTCGCAGCTTGGAAAAGATTAAATCTTTCGATTAAGTCTGCCCCAACAACTTTTTCTACATTTACAAAAGAGCTAATTGGTAAAAGTTCTTCATTATTTCCTTTTACAAAAATAAATTTTAGGTCATCGATGCTTTTTCTATATTCACCTTGTGCTTGTAAATTTACCTTATATGTTCGTCCATATAAAGAAAAATCATTTACATAATAGTTTCCAAAAGTCGCATTTAAAGTGTTATAAATATCTGAAACATTTACACCTTTTGCTTTAGCTTTTGGAATATTTACATCAATTTTATATTGTGGAATATTCGCTGCTAATGAACTTCTAACTGCCATTAATTCAGGTCTTTCTTTTGCTTTTGCTATTATTTGATTTACAATTTTTTCTAAATCTTGAATAGAACCACCCGTTCTATCTTGAATATACATCTCAAATCCACCAGCAATACTCATTCCCATAATTGGTGGTGGTAAAACAGCAAGTGAAAATCCATCTGATGTTGCCATAACTTGACCACTTAATCTTTTTAAAATTGCACTAGCATGTTGGTCTTCATTTGGTCTATCATCCCAAGGATTCAGTTTTACAACAGTTGCTGCTGCGTGAGTTCTTTGTGAAGATGAAGTTAAATCATAACCAGCAAGTGTAATAATATCTTTAACATTTGGGTCTTTTTTTATGATAGTATTTAACTCATTTGTAAAATCATCTGTTCTTGAAATAGATGAACCACCTGGATTAAAACTAAATACAAAAATAGTTCCTTGGTCTTCATTTGGAACAAGTCCTGTTTTCATAGATTTAAACATATCGTAAGATACATAGATTAAACCACCAAAAAGTAAAATAGATATAACTGAAAACTTGATAGTTTTTTTAACTAAATACGAATACCCTTTTGTTGCTTTATCAAATGCATTATTAAACCAAACAAAAATAAAGAAAGTTGGTTTTGTATGATTATCTTTTAATAATGCTGCACAAAGTGATGGAGTAAGTGTTAATGCTACAAATCCAGAAATTACAATCGAAATTACAATTGTAATTGCGAATTGTCTATACATTTCACCCGTTAAACCACCCATAAATGCAACTGGAATAAATACTGAAGATAAAACCAATACAATTGCAATTACAGCACCTGAAACCTCTTGCATAGCTTTAAATGAAGCTTCTCGTGGAGTCATTCCCTCACTCATGTGTCTTTCAACATTTTCAATAACTATAATAGCATCATCAACAACAATACCAATGGCTAAAACAAGACCAAATAGAGTTAATAAATTTATACTAAATCCTAAAGCATACATTCCTGCAAATGCTCCAATAATAGAAACAGGAACGGCTAAAACAGGAATTAAAGTTGCTCTCCAATTTTGTAAAAATAAGAAAATAATTAAAATAACTAATAAAATGGCTTCAACAAATGTTTTAACAACTTCTTTAATAGAAATAGCTACGAAATCTGTACTATCGTATGGAATTTTATATTCAATTCCATCTGGAAAATTTTTTCTAGCTTCAACAAGTGCTTTTTTCACAGCATTTGCTGTTTCAAGGGCATTTGAACCACTTTGTAAAAATAATCCAATAGGAATAGCAGGTGCATTATTTAGTTTTGTAACAACATCATAACTAGAACTTCCAAGTTCGATGGTTGCCACATCTTTTAATAAAAGAGAACTTCCATCTTCATTCGCTCTAATTACAATATTTGAAAATTGCTCAGGTGTACTAAATCTTTGAGGAGTTTGAATTGTATAAGTAAACATTTGTTTATCTTTTATAGGTTCTGCTCCAATTTTTCCAGCTGAATATTGGTTATTTTGCTCTTTTATCGCATTTATAATATCAGTTGTTGCTAAAGAAAATTTAGAAAGTTTTAAAGGGTCAATCCAAACTTTAATTGCATAATCTTTTGCCCCAAAAATCATCGCATCACCAACACCTTTTACCCTTTTTAAATCATCAACTATATTCATTAAAGCATAGTTTGAAAGGTAAGTTGTGTTGTACATATCTGATGGAGAATAAAGCATAACAAATTGTAAAATACTAGGACTTCTTTCCCTAACATTTACTCCTTGTCTTTGCACTTGTTCTGGAAGTTTTGACAGAGCTGCTTGAACTCTATTATTTACATCGATTTTTGCATCATCAGCATCAGTTCCCACTTCAAAAAATACATTTATCGCAACTCTTCCACTATCTTCAGCAACAGAGTTCATATAAAGCATATTTTTTGCTCCATTGATTTGTTCTTCAATAGGAGCTGCAACAGTTTTAGCCAAAGTATCAGCACTTGCTCCTGGATATGAAGCACTAACAATAATTTGAGGAGGAATTACTCTTGGATATTGTTCAATTGGTAAATTAAGCATTGCAGCAAGTCCTGCTAAAACAATGATTATAGATACAACCGAAGCAAATACGGGTTTTTTAATAAAAAATGAAGAAATCATGCTTATTTCTCTTTATTTAAAATTTGTATTTTTGTATCTGGTTTTAATTTTGCAATATTACTAATAATAATTTGTTCATCAGCATTTAATCCACTTTTTATAATAATTCCTTCTTTTACTAAAAGACCAGTTTCAACAGGTCTTAATTTTGCAGCAGAATCAACTATTGTATAAACAAATGAACCTTGAGAAGTTTTTAATATAGCTTTTTCAGGGATTACAAAAACATTACCTAAAGATAAATTAGAAAGTTCTATTTTTCCAAATTCACCAATTAATATTTCATTATTTTTGTTATCAAATTTTGCTCTTAAAAGTAAAGTATCAGTGTTCGCATCAATTTTTGGTGAAATAAAATCAACTTCACCATTTTGATAAGTTTTATTACCTAAAATTAAATTTACTTTTGCAGTTTTATTTTTTATTTGAGCTAAATAATCATTAACATCATCTTTAGATAAAGAAAAATCAACATAAATAGGGTTTGTATTTGTAATTGTTAATAAGTTTGAATTAGAATCATTTGAACCAACTAAATTACCAATATCAAACTTTTTAAGTCCAATAATTCCATCTATTGGTGCATAAATTTTTGTGTAGTCAAATTCAATTTGTGCTTGTTGTAAAGATGCTTTTGAAGTCTCATATTTATATACATAATCATCAAAACTTTGGGCACTTATAGATTTTGAAGCTATTAATGATTTTGCTCTTTCATAATCTTTTTGTGCTTTTGTAAATTCAGCTTTTTTCATATTTAAATTTGCTAAATAATTATCTTGTTCAATTTTATAAAGTAAAGTTCCCTTTTTTACAAAATCTCCCTCTTTAAAATGTTTTTCAACTAAAATACCTTTAACTCTAGCCATTATATTTACTTCTTCAAAAGTTTTTATAATAGATGGATAAGTTTTTGTTGTAGTTGATATTTTATTTTCCACTTTAAAAACTTCAACTGGAAGTGGTGGAAGTTGTGGTTTTTCTTCTGCATTTAATGTATTTAATCCTAAAAAAACAAATGCCATTGCAACTATTGATTTTTTACCTGTACCCAGGATTCCACTTCGTTTCATCATTTTATATATTCTCCTAATTTTTTACCACTGTAATAAAGTATTTTTGCTTTTTTGATTTCTAAATCATTTAAAGAAGTTTTTAATTGACTTAAAGCTGTTAATTTTTCACTAAGGCTTTCTAAAAATGCAACATTATCAATTAAACCATTTTCATATTTTGATTTGATTACATCGTAAGCCAAATTTGCTGCTTTTAAGTTAGCTTCAGATGATTTTATTTTTAATTTAGCAATATCGTAAGATTTAATTGCTAGTTGTAAATCAACATTTGCTCTGTTTTTTTCATATTCATATTTTGATTTTGAACTTAAATACTCTTTATATTTTGATTCGTATTTGTATTTTGTCTCTCCAAAAGAGAATAAATTCCATTTTAAATTTGCTGATAAAATATTTTGTTTATCAGGGGCACTTGAATAGTTACCATCATAATTTTTGTCATAATAAGTGTAAGTATTATCTAATGTAACACTTGGTAAATAAGCACTTTTTTCACTTTTTGCACTTGAAAGTTTTGAATCTAGGTTATATTCCATAGATTTTAAATCAAATCTTGAATCACTTTGTGTTTGATTTTCAAGTTCTTTTACATTTGAACCAGCATCAATTGATACTTTTTGTCCTGTAATATACTCTAAATTATGAAGAATAGTTAACATTTCAAGTTCAAGTTCTTGTAAAGTTACTTTTGCATTTTCTAATCTTGAAACGATTTTTTGAACTTCATCTTCTGTTGTTGTTCCTGCATTTAAAAATCTTGATAATCTTGTTAGTTGAGAATCTAACTGTTCTATCTCTTTCTCTTTTGCCTCTTTTTGTGAAACATAAGATAAATAGTTGTAATAATAATTTATAACATTTAAAGAAACATCATTTTTTAGAGCTTCTATTGATTCTTCATTACTTTTAATTGTTGATTCATAACTATCATAAGTATCATATTTTTTCCCACCATCATAAAGTTCATAACTAACACTTGCATAAGCTTTTGATGAGTTTTTTGGAACACTTGCTGTTTCTTCATCTGTAATTGCATGATTTGCACCCACATCTAAACTTGGTAAATTACCACTCTTAACACTTTGGTATTCATCTTTTATAGATTCTAAATTTTGTTTTGAAGCATTAACCATCTTATTATTAATCGATAAATTGACTAACTCTTCTAAATTTTGACCATGTAAAAAAAGAGGGGCTAAAAAAAATAAATATATTCTTTTCAAATTAACTCCTTATAAATTTTTAATTATTGATTGTAGAACAAAAGAGCTTAAATTTATCTTGCTAGAAAGATAAATTTATATTAATAATAATTTCGCTAAGATTCCATTATGAAAAGAAAACACATAGATAAATTTTACAGTTCAACCATTAAATCAAAAGAGTTTGAGATTTTTGCTCTTTCTCTACCAATAACATTAATTCATAAAAATATGTTTAATGAAAGTGAGCATTTTTTTAAAACACAATATGATTTATTACATTCACATATTGATGTTTTAGCCTCTTTATATTTTGATGATAAGCCTTTATCTCCAACTGATTTATACGATGCAACAGTATTTTCTTCAGGTGGAATGACAAAAGTTCTAAAAAAACTTGAAGAGAGAAAACTTATAAAAAGAGAAGCTTCTTCAAGTGATAAAAGAAGTATGTTGATAAGTTTGACAAAAGAGGGTAGAGAGTTAATAGAAAATTGTATGGTAGAAATTGCAAAAGCTAAAGAAGAAAAATTTAGCATTTTAACTCAAAAAGAGAAAGAAGATTTAAAAAATATTCTTTCAAAAATCACTTACTCTTTTATTTAATTAAACTCTATTTTAGCATTAAAAATATTTTTAAATATTTTTAGTTTATTTCTCAAAGGCAACCATTTTATCAAAATTGTTGCCAATGCTTCCCATAAAGAAACCCAACCAGCAACCATTGAACCCTCAGAAATAAGTCTAAAAAAGAACTCTTCATTTTCAGCTAAATTAAAAGATATTGAAACAAAAATAAAACCAATAAAAAGAAAAATAAAAGAGTTTTTTATCTGTTCTTTCATTTTCTTTTGTTCCCAATATTGTAAATATTCAAAATAATCTTTTATACTATTTCGCACTTTTTGGTTTGATTCTTCATTTGATATTTCATCAAAATAAAACTTGATAATAAATGGATGAACACCAATCTCTTCGACACTCTCAATTAAATATTTTTCTAAAGATTCTTTCAAATCTTTTTTAATAAAAGTAGATTTTTTATCATAATCCTCAAATAAATCTTCAACCTTTACTGCTGAAATATTTATTACAAGTTCATCGTTAGAGTTTTT
>JAQUIV010000141.1 GCA_028681275.1 Aliarcobacter sp. | reverse complement strand
TGGTAAAGTTGTTTTATCTTTTGAAATATCAAAAACAACCCAATGCCACCATCCTGAACCAGTTGGTGCATCTGGGTCATAAACTGTAACTGCAAAAGATTTTGTGCCTTTTGGAGCATTTTCCCATGAAAGTTGTGGTGAAACATTTTCCCCAGAACATCCAAAACCACTAAAAACTTGTTTATTTGTAAGTTGTCCTTTTAAATCACTACTTTTTAAAGTGAAATTATCAGCCAACAAAAAAGTTGCTGCTAAACCTAAACCTAATAATATTTTTTTCATTTTTTCTCCTTAATTTAATAAATTTAAAATTGAATTTATCTCTTCATTTGTAAGCTCAAACTCACCTATTTTTAAATCTTCAATCATATGTTTTGTCGAAGTTGTACCATTTAGTGGAGTTATGTTTATGTGATTCAAAAATCTATAAAAAATCTCTGCAACACCTCTTTGATATTTATTTGAAAGATTTTGTAATACTTCACTTACTAATATATTTGGATTTGCTGTTAGTGACCAAAAACTCTCATATTTAATATTATTTTCATTACAAAAAGCTCTTAGTTCTTTGTCATAACCTGATTGGGCATAAAATCTATTTTGAAGAATAGTTGGTTTTACTTTTGCATTATTAAACAGATATTTTAAAACATCTAACTCATAACAGTTGCTAATTCCCAAAGCTCTTACTTCTTTTTTATCATAAAACTCTTCCATTTTTTGCCAAACTCTTTGAAGTTTACTTCCTGGATATACGGGTGAATGTAAAATATAGGCATTTATAAAATCTGTATGAAGATTCTTTTTAGAAGTTTCAAAAGATTTTTCCACTTGAATTTCTATTTCATCACTTGCTAAATATGGCATATTAGATTGGTCTTGTCCATCTATTGGAGTAAATTTTGTTTGAATAAACAAATCTTGCCTTTTTATTCCAATTTCATAGGCTTTTAGAAGTCCAAGACCTACTAAATCTTCTCTATAATGTTTTGGTTGACATGCTGTATCAACGCCAATAAAACCTTGTTTTAATGCTTCAAAAACTAAATCTGTTGTATTTTCTTTTTTCCAAGCTGTTCCATAAATCATATTTGGTATTTTCATATTAATCTCTTATTTTTGTTTTAATAGAACTATTGTAGCAAATGTTGAGATTATAATTCCCAATAAAATCGAAGATGTTATAAGTTTTTCTTCAAATATATACATTAAAATTGCAACTGCTGCTGGATTTAAATAAACATAAGCCATAAGTTTTTTGGGACCCAAAATAATCGAAGCTTTTTGATACAAATAAACAGTAATTAAAGTTGCTCCAATAACTAAATAAGCCATATAAAATATCAAATCCCCTTGCAACTTTTCCCACTGCATCGGTATGTTAAAAATTTGTAAAGCTAAAAACATCCATAAACAACCACCAAGTAAAGTTGCAAAAACTGTCACTATAAGTTCATCACCTTTTTTATAAAAAAACTTCAAAGTAATAGAATATATAGCCATAGAAATAGTTGCAAACAAAAATATAAAATCCCCATAATTCAAAGAAAAACTCAAAAACAACTCTAAATTTCCTTTAAAAATAACAATACAAGTTCCAATTATTCCAATAAAATATAAAATCATCTGATAAAAACTAATTTTATCTTTGAATATAAAAACACATAAAATTGCCGTAATTAAGGGAACTAAAGTATATAAAGTTCCTGCATTTAAGGCTGTTGTGGTTTCTAAAGCTTTGAAAAATGCAATAAAATATAAAGAGTAAAAAAGACTAATAACCATAGCTTTTGGAAGTGTAACTAACAATTTATTTCGATAGTTTTTGTTAAATAAAATTATTGGCATCAAAAAAATAACTGCTAAAAAAAATCTTAAAAGAGTAAGAGAAATAGGACTTATAATCCCTGATAATTTTGCAGATGCTATAAATGAACCTGATACTAAAAAAGTAGCAAGAAGCACTAAAAAATGGGCTTTTAATATTTGATTCAAACTATTAATCTTCCATAGCAATTCTTAAAAATCCAGTAAATGCTGCATTATCTGGGTAAAGAGATTTATGAACATTTTTTTTCATTTCATTTAAAACTTTTTTGTAAGAATCATAAAACTCAAAACTAGGAGTTGGTTTGTAAACTAAATCTTTTATTTCAAAATATTTGATTACATTTTTTGTGGTTGTAGGTTTTATAAAATACTCTTTTTGTCTATCGTTATAATACAAAATTACAGAAATTATCGTCCATTTTGCAAGATTATATTGACTTAAAAACTCTACTAAACCATCAAAACCATTTTTTTGATTTCCGTGTATTAGCTCAAAAAGTTCAATACTTAACATATCTTTTTCGTAAGAAGTTAAACTATCTTTCATATCACGAAATTTTAATTTATCAAACAAAGAGACTAAAACAGATTTTTGAATAATTTGAAAAAAAGCATCAATAACTAAATTTGGATTAGAAAAGTTCTCTTTTTTTAGGTTTTCTTTTGTAAAAGCTTCGAGTTTTGAGGGGTCAAATTTTTTCATTGTTGGGAAAAACTTAGCATCTTGAAATCCACTTGGATATTGAAGTAAAAATTCAGTTTCAACATCTTTTAGTTTTTCTAAATTCATATTAACTCTTTTGATTAAGGCTTGAGATTTATAAGAAGTTTTGATTTCCAAAACTTCTTATTTGATTGATTTTTTAAGATTTTTTAACAAACTCTTGTTTTAATTTAATTGCTCCAACACCTGTAACTTTACAGTCGATGTTATGACCATCATTTCCTTCAACAAGTCTAATACCTTTGATTTTAGTACCAACTTTAATTCCAGATGAACTTCCTTTAACTTTTAAATCTTTGATAACAGTTACATCATCTCCATCTTGTAAAATAGTACCATTTGCATCTTTTACTACTAATGTATCACTACTTTCAGCAGCTGCATCCTGTGACCACTCGTTGGCACACTCAGGACAGATATATAAATTCCCATCTTCGTAAGTATATTCACTTCCACATTTTGGGCAGTTTGGTAATTGACTCATTATTTTCCTTTTGACATTAAATGCCCCATTATACAATAATAATGCTTTCTTATAATTTAGGGTGTTTTAGTATCTATTTTACTTTATAGAAATATATATTTCTACTTCATCATCTTTTGAATACTTTTCAAAATCAAAGTTATATACTCTTTCATATGCACACTCTTGTGAAGCAAAATAGTTCCAAACTTCATGCCAAGTTTCTATTACAACTTTTGGAAATTCACCTTTTTTTGAAAATACCAAATATCTATCTTTTTCTATCGTAATTGCATTTTTTGATTTTGTAACTTCTACACCAATTGTATAATCATAATCAGAATTTACATCTTTTTCATATTTGTTGTAAACTCCATACATAGCCAAATTTCTTGACTTGTTGAATGTTTTACTCTCAATATTTTCATCTACATATCTTTCCCAAAGTTTTGGTATTTG
>JAQUIV010000140.1 GCA_028681275.1 Aliarcobacter sp. | reverse complement strand
TTAATTCCTATGAATAAAGCTTATAACATTGCTTCAATTATTGATGCTGTTAAAAAATTCCCAATAGATACAAGAAAAAAAGTTATGTTTGAATATTTAGTAATTAAAAACAAAAATGATTCACTAGATGCTGCAAAAAAACTTGTAAAACTTCTAAATGGAATACAAGCAAAAGTAAATTTAATTTTCTTTAATCCATATCCAGGAACTACATATCAGCGACCAGAAGTGGAAGATATGTTAAGATTCAAAGATTATTTAAATGAAAAAAGTGTAATTTGTACAATTAGAGAATCAAAAGGCTTAGATATAAGTGCAGCTTGTGGACAGTTAAAGGAGAAAGAAGCAAATGGGAATTCTTGAAATATCATTACTTGTATTTATAGCAATTGTTGCAATTGTTACGGGTGTAGGATTTTATATACAAAATAAAAAAGAAGAGGAGAAATAATTTAATGGCAATTACAAGATTTGCACCAAGTCCAACAGGATATTTACATATTGGTGGATTAAGAACATCATTATACAGTTATTTATGGGCTAGAAAAACTGGTGGAGAATTTAGATTAAGAATCGAAGATACAGATTTAGCAAGAAATAGTGAAGAAGCTATGAAAGCAATTATAAATGCTTTTGATTGGGTTGGACTTAATTATGATGGTGAAGTATTTTATCAATCAAAAAGAACAGACATTTATAAACAATATATTGATAAATTATTAGAAAATGGAAATGCTTATAAATGTTATATGAGTAAAGATGAACTGGATAGCTTAAGAGCAGCTCAAGAAGCAGCAAAACAAAATCCAAGATATGATGGAACTTGGAGACCTGAAGATGGAAAAACTTTACCAGCAATTCCTGAAGGAGTTGAACCAGTAATAAGAATAAAAGCTCCAACAACTGGAACAATAGAGTTTGAAGATGGGGTAAAAGGTTCTATGAAATTTGATGCTAATCAAGTTGATGATTTTGTAATCGCAAGATCTAATGGAATGCCAACTTATAATTTTGTTGTAGCTGTTGATGATGCTTTAATGGGAATGACAGATGTAATTAGAGGTGATGATCACTTATCAAATACACCAAAACAAATTGTAGTTTATAATGCTTTAGGATTTAATGTTCCTAAGTTTTACCATGTTCCAATGATTAATAATCCATCTGGTAAAAAACTATCTAAAAGAGATGGAGCAATGGATGTTATGGATTATAAAAATCAAGGATATTTACCAGAAGCACTACTAAACTTTTTAGTAAGACTTGGTTGGTCAAATGGTGACCAAGAGATATTCTCTATGGAAGAGATGTTAGAATTGTTTGATCCATCAAATATCAATAAATCAGCATCATCTTATAATGCTGAAAAACTTTTATGGTTAAACTCTGAATATATAAAGGCAGTTTCAAATGATAGATTAATTGAGGAGTTAAAGTTTTTTGATTTAGATTTATCTCATCATCCAAAAAGAACAGAATTATTAGATTTATCAAAACAAAGAGCCCAAACAATAGTTGAATTAAAAAAATCAATTACTGATATTTTAGATGTTCCAACTTCTTATGAAGAAGCGGGAGTTAAAAAATTTGTAAAAGAAGATACAAAAGATTTCTTAGAAAAATATCTTGAATTATTAGAAAAAAATAAAGATGATTTATATAATGTTGAAAATGTTGAAGCAATTACAAAACCATTTATAAACGAAAATGGGCTTAAGTTTCCACAACTTTTTCAGCCAATTAGAATAGCATTAACAGGTGGAACTCAAGCACCATCAGTTTATGATATTATCGCAATACTCGGTTTTAACGAAGTTTCTTCTAGATTAAAAGAAGCTTTAAAAAGAAATTTTCAAAATACTTGATTATTTGAAAATAATCAGGCATAATAATCGTACATTTACAAAGGACAAAATAGATGAATATTTACGTAGGAAATTTATCATATAGAACAAATGATAAAGATTTAGAAGAGCTTTTCGCAAAGTTTGGTGCAGTAAAAAGTGCAAAAGTTATAATGGATAGAGAAACAGGAAAATCAAAAGGTTTTGGTTTTATTGAAATGGAAGATTCATCAGCTGGTACTAAAGCAATCGAAGCTTTAAATGGTAACGAAAACGAAGGTAGAACTTTAAGAGTTAATGAAGCGAAACCAAGAGAAGAAAGACCTAGAAGACAATTCTAATTTAAAAAAAGTAGTGCTTTTTTAAAACACTACTTCCTTTTTATACAACTTAAAAACATCCAAAGAAAGTCTCTATTATGAAAATTTTATTATTAGAAGACGATTTAATACTTAATGAAATTATAGAAGAACATTTAATTTCACAAAAACATGAGATTACAACCGTTTTTACGGGTTTAGAAGCACAAGATTTACTGTATAGCCAAAAATTCGATTTACTACTTTTAGATGTAAATGTTCCTATTCTTAATGGTTTTGAACTATTAAAAGAGTTAAGACAAAAAGAGATTTATACACCAGCCATATTTTTAACTTCCCTAAATCAAGTTAGTGACATTGAAGAGGGATTTAAATCTGGCTGCGATGACTACATAAAAAAACCCTTCGAACTTAAAGAGTTAGATATTAGAATAAATAATATAAAACGACTTTTTAATATCAATCCAAATAATTTAATTGAAATATCAAAAGATACATTTTTAGATGTAGAAAATTTGCTTATTATAAAAAATGATAAACGGATTCATATAGCAAAAAAAGAGTGTGAAGTTTTACAATATTTAATTAAAAATTACAACAAACAAGTTAGTATTGATGAGTTAAGTCTAAATGTTTGGAGTTATGAAGATTCACCAAGTGCTGCTACAATTAGAACATATATTAAGAATCTTAGACGTATTTTAGGAGATGAATATATTATAAATCTAAGAGGAGTTGGTTATCGATTTAACAAGCAGTGAAAAAAGTACCTTTTTTAGATTCTTATTTTTATATTTGGGTTCATCTTTTGTTTTGATGGTATTTATAGCCTTTTTTTATTATCAAAATGAAAAAACACTCTATTATGATTTAACAAAATCAAATATGCAAAATGAAGTTTCCAAAATTTCTTCAGAAATTATACTTTCTCATATGAGAGGAAGTGAATTTGAAAAAGAAAAACTACTAAAAACAAAAGATTATAAAATCTCTTTTTATGATAAAAATCAAAATAAAATATTTGGAAATCTTGATGAAAATATAGATTTTTCAAAAAAGATTATTGATACAAAAAATAGTTTTATTTTAGTAGATGATTCTGTTTTAGGGCATTTAGATATATATTATATTGCTTTAAAAGAGAATATGTATTTTGAAAAAATAGAAAAATTAAAATTAAATATTATTGGTATATTTTTTATTATTTATTTGATTATTGCATTTATTGGATTTTATTTAGCAAAACTTTTTTTAAAACCAATAAAAGAGGAACGAATCAAATTAAACAACTTTATAAAAGATACAACTCACGAATTAAATACTCCAATTAGTGCTATTTTGATGTCGACAGAAAACAAAACTTTGAGTGAAAAACAAATAGAAAGAGTAAGAATTAGTGCAAAAAGAGTTTCTGATATTTATAG
>JAQUIV010000139.1 GCA_028681275.1 Aliarcobacter sp. | reverse complement strand
TGAATCTCTATTTATTCTAATAATTTCTAAACCATCTTTATCAAGTAATCTTGCTTGCATAATTGTATTATTACTATTTGCAATTGCAAAAAAGATTTGTCTAACTTCATCTTCTTTATTTGACTTTTTAGATGTTATATATTCATTAACTACTTGATTATTAGCTAGTGATTTAATTGTGTTATCCATATTTTTCACAGCATTTATTAAAATCTCTTCATTTCTTATTTTAAAAATTTCAGTAGCTTTTTTATCTAATGATTTATTCATTTCATTTAATTGTAAATAATAATTTATAGATGCCCCACATATAGATATAAAAATTCCAAAAAATATAAAATAGAGTGTAAATAATTTATGGAAATTATGTTGATTCAAAATGCTATCCTTAGGTTATAATTAAATTTGGAAATCAATAGGTTTATTTTTCTTTTCATCTTCCCATTCAAAAATAAAACACATTGGTAATTTATTATATTTATTTAGAATTTTTCCAGTAATTACAGCTGATATAAATATAGAAATAATTGCAAGAGCTGATGAAAATGCTAAAGTTGAAAGACCAGTTAAACCTTGTCCAACTGTACATCCAATAGCTAATATTCCACCTGTTCCCATTAAAGCTCCACCAATCATATTGTATTTTACTTTATTTATATTTTGAGCTGAAGTACATCCAAAACTATATTTTTTATTAAAATAAGACATAATAAAAGTTCCAGCTAAAACACCACAAACCATACTAACACCAAAAGATAACTCATTTACTTCATAATAAGTAAATAATTCTAAAGTTTTTGCACTTGGATAAACAAAACTAATTCCAGCTAATGCTATTTCTCTTTCCATACTATCTTGACCAATATATCCTGTTACAAACCAAGAGATACTTACTAATAATCCTACTAAAATACCATCTAATAGAGAAAATACTCTTTTTATTCTTTTTATTAAATATAATAAAATGGTTACTAAAATAGCTAAAACTATAAAAATATTCATTTGGAAATTTTCAATTTTTGATGAAATTTCTATTAAAAAAGGGTTATTAATAAATGGATTTAAAATTCCAAATAACAATCCTTTTGTAGTTGCATAAGCAAAAATTGCTATAAATATCAAAGTAATCAAAGCATTTGAATCACCTTGTGCATATTTAACTAAACTTCTACTACTACAACCATCTGCTATCATCATTCCCATTCCAAATAATAATCCACCAGCAATTACTGCTAGATAATTTATATTACTTTTAAAATAAGATGATTGTGTTAAATCAATTTGAAAATAAGATGCCATTAAAGTTGTAGAAATTATGGCAATAATCATTGCCATAATTACAGAAGCACCTCTTTTGGTAGATTTTGTAAGAATATAATCCTTGATAGAACCACTAAAACAAAACTGATTTTTTTGAGCAATTACACCAAAAGCAATTCCTATAAATAAACCTAAAATATTGACTATTTCATATATTTCTAAATCAAACATTTCTAAATATCATCCTCATCTTCTCTCATATCTTCTAAATCTTGAATAATTTTAACTGCATCTTCTTCACTTAAAATCTTTTTTTCTATATGTGATATTACTTGGTCATAATATTTTTTTACATCAAGCATATACTCTAACTCAATTTTTAAATCTTCGCTATCTTTTTGTTTTGCAAGAAATTTTTTTACTGTTGCAATCTCTTCGTCTACTTGAATTAAAACTTCAGTTCTTAATAACTTTTCTAACTGTTCTATAACATTCATAACTACTTCCCTTTATTTTTTGTGATTGTTTATTGTATTTGTAATAACTGTTCCTTTGATAATATTATAAATTAACTTACGAATAAGAAAGATAATCATAAAATAAGAAAAAATGGGAGCTAAAAATGAACAAAATCTTAAATTACATCAAAATAAATGAGTTAATTTCAACATCAGGTCAACCAAAAATCGAAGAGTTAGAGTTAATCGCAAATGAGGGATTTGAAGTAGTTATAAATTTAGCAATGCCCACAACTTCAAATGCTTTGGAAAATGAAGACAAAATAGTAAGTTCTTTAAATATGAGTTATATTCATATTCCTGTTGATTTTGAAAATCCAAAACTGAGTGATTTAAAACTATTTTTAAATATTTTACAAGCTCTTGGAGCAAATAAAGTTTGGATTCATTGTGCTAAAAATTATAGAGTTAGTGCTTTTATGTATGTTTATCACAAATATATTTTACATACACCTTTTGAGCAGATTGATTTATCAATTTTTGATATGTGGCAACCAAGTTCAGTTTGGCAAGAACTTATGAAAGTGCAATTAGAGGATTTATATAAGGCATAAAAATAGTTTAATAAATCCTACTCTTATGATAGTTTAGATATTATATAGCCCTTAATTTAATAAAAAAAGATTGGAAATAGTTTGAGAATAGAGACAAAAGTAGAAAAATTCAATGAACATTTATACCTAGAAAGTGGAAGACTTTTAGAGGGATTTGAAATCATTTATGAAACTTATGGTGAATTAAATGAAGATAAATCAAATGTTATTGTAATTTGCCATGCACTTTCAGGAAGTCATCACGCAGCTGGAAGATATGCTGATGAAGCAAAAGCTGGTTGGTGGGATAAATTCATAGGTGATGGAAAAGCTATTGATACTACAAAATATTTTGTTATTTGCTCAAATAATCTTGGAAGCTCTTATGGTTCAACGAATCCTATGAGTATTGACCCATCAACTAAAAAAGAGTATAGATTAAAATTTCCAGTTTTAACAATTTCTGATATTGTAAAAGCTCAAATGAAGTTATATAAAAGATTAGGAATTACAAATGCAAAAGCTGTAATTGGTGGAAGTATGGGCGGAATGCAAGCACTTTGTTATGCAATAGAACATCCAACTTTTGCATCTGAAGTTATAGCTTTAGCAACAACAGCATATACAAGACCTTGGGCTATCGCTTTTAATAAAATAGGAATAGAAGCAATTAGACATGACCCAGTTTTTAATAATGGAAATTACAAAAAAGATGACCCAAAAGCTTTAGGACTTGTGGGACTTTCTTTAGGAAGAATGGCAGGTCTTATATGTTATTTAAGTCCAAACTTATTTAATAGCAAATTTGGAAGAGATTATTCAGAAACAGATGGTTTATACGAACTTTTTGGAGAATTTGAAGTTGAAAAATACTTAAAATACAACGCGTATAGTTTTCCAAAAGTTTTTGACCCACTTTCATATTTATATATTTGTAAAACAATGAATATTTTTGATGCGGGAAGAAATAAAGACAAACTAGAAGACTCTTTTGATAAAGTTCAATCAAATCTACATTTAATTGCATTTAGTGATGATATGTTGTTTTTTCCACAAGAGATGGAAGAAATCAGAGATATTATGATAAAACTTGGTAAAAAAGAGAAAGTTACTTATAAGCTAATAGAGAGCCAATCAGGACATGATTCATTTTTGGTTGAAGTTGAGAAGTTTGAAAATCATGTAAGAGAAATTTTAAAGGACAAATAAATGGCTGAAACAAAAGAGTTAGAACAAATAAATTTTGAAGAAAAAATCATAAAAGCAAAAGAGCTTTTAGAAAAA
>JAQUIV010000034.1 GCA_028681275.1 Aliarcobacter sp. | reverse complement strand
GAGGAATTGTAACTGTATTATAAATCAAAGATAAAGATAAATTTTGTTTAATAAACTTATATGTTTTACTTGAAATAACAAAAGCATCTTTTAACGAATTTAAAGATGAATTTAACAATACAACATCGGAAATTGCCAATGAAACATCAGCAGAATTTCCCATCGCAATAGCAACATCAGCATTACTTAATGCAACACTATCATTTACTCCATCACCAACCATTACAACCGTTTTATTCTCTTTTTTTAACTCTTTTATATAGTTTGCTTTTGAAATTGGTGTTTGAACAGAAAAATATTTTTTAATATTTAATTGTTTAGCTACATTTGAAGCAACATTCTCATTATCACCCGTTAGCATTACAACTTCAATATTTTTATTTTGTAAAAATTCCACCAACTCTTTTGCATTCTCTTTTATCTCATCTTCAAGCTCAAAAGTAGCAATTACTCGTTTATTTATAGCAAATAGATATACTGTTTTATTTGATTCAAATTTATAATAAATCTCATTTTGTTTTAATAAATCTAAATTCCCACCTAAAAGCTCAAAAGTTTTTCCATCAACATTTCTATAACTTGCACTCATTCCTTTGGCTTCAATATTTTTTACATTATCAAGTTTTTTCTCTATTAAATCATATTTTTCTTCTAAATATTTTTTGATAGAACGGCTAACAGGGTGAGTTGATGCACATAATATTGAATATAAAAGATTTAATTTGTGGATATTTTCATCTAAAATTCTCATTTTTACAACATTTAATTCACCCTTAGTTAATGTTCCTGTTTTATCAAAAACAACTGTATTTGCAACAGATAAAGACTCTATAAATTTTGCTTCTTTAAATAATAAACCTTTTTTTGCAAGTTCTGAAATACCAACTAAACTAGCCATTGGAGTTGCAAGTGCTAAAGCACATGGACACGCAATTACAATAACTGAAACAGCCACAATAAATGATCTTTCAAATTGTGTAGTTCCATTGTAATCAAAACCTAAATCTATTCCAAAAAAATACCAAACTAAAAATGTACTCAAAGCAATTGATAAAATAGTAACTGTAAAATATTTTGAAATTTCAGCTGCTTTTGTTTGTATTTTTGGTTTTGAATTTAAAGAATCCTCAAGTAAAGTAACAATCGATGAAAATGTAGAGTTTTTAAAATCTTTTGTAACTTCATATTCAATTAAAGCATTACTATTTATTGTTCCACTAAATACTAAATCTGTTGCTTTCTTATAAATAGGAAGGGATTCTCCTGTAAGTGTAGATTCATCAAAAAATCCTTCACCTTTTGTGATTTTTCCATCTACTGGAACTTTTTCACCGGCTTTTATCTCTATAATATCACCTATTTTTATACTATTAAGTGCAACTGTTTTTTTGGTATTATTTTCAATTACAACAGCTTCTAGTGGTAAACTTGATTTTATTCTATCTAATGTATCAACAGCTGATTTTTTACCAATTACTTCTAAATATTTTCCAACTAAAACAAAGGTAATAATCATAGCAACAGAGTCAAAATAACTCTCACCTTTTGCTCCAAAAAGAATAAACATAGAATAAATATATGTTAAAGTTGAACCAGAAGCAACTAAAAAATCCATATTTACCATACGATTTTTTAGCCCGTAATATCCACCTTTAAAGAAAATCCATCCACTATAAAACAATACAGGAGTTGAAAGTAAAAATTCTCCAATATGAATCATATTTTTTACTTCTTCAGTAATTCCTGTAAAAAATCCTGTATATTTTGCAACACTTAACATCATAATATTCATACTTGCAATTACTGCAACCATCATACGAATAAAATAATCTCTTTTTGCTTTTGAAGCTTGAACATCAGCTACACTTGAATCATAAGCATAAGCGTTATAACCAATAGATCTAATTTTTAAAATAATCTCTGAAAGTTTTAATTTCTCTTCATCCCAAACAATTCGTGCTTTATTTGAAGTAAAATTTATATTCGCTTCAATTATTCCTTTTGTTTCATATAAAATTTTTTCATTTAACCAAACACAAGCTGCACAATGAATTCCCTCAATAATCAAATCAATTTGAGAAAAGCCCTCTTTGGTAACACTTACATAATTATCTAAAAAATTTTTAGAATCAAATTTACTAATATCATCATTTGTGATTTTTAAAGGAGGAGCTATGGTTTTATTCCCCAATTTGTCGTAAAAAGAGTCGAGTCCATCATCTTTTAAGATATGATAAACCCCTTGACACCCTTTACAACAAAAATTTAAATCATTCTCTTTTATCATTACATTTTCACTAAATTCTAAATGGCAATGATTACACTTGATTTTCGACAAAAAGACTCCTACTCGATTCTAAAAAAAACTATACATTCGATTATTTAGATATTATGCTTTATTATGATATTATATCTTAATAACTTTGGAGAGAATCTTAATAATGATAAACAACATTTCAATACTAAAAAATATAACTATTTTATATGCCGAAGATGAAAAGGATTTAAGAGAAGTTACACATCAAATTTTAAAAGGTTTCACTAAAAAACAATATGTCGCACAAAATGGACAAGAGGGTTTAGAACTTTTTAAAGAACATGAAAGTGAAATAGATTTAATTATTACAGATGTTAACATGCCTATTCTAAATGGTTTAGATATGGTTAAAGAGATAAAAAAAATCAACATAAATATTCCTATTATTGTAGCAACTGCTTTTTCTAATAAAGAGTATTTACTTGAAGCTATTGATATTGGAATTGACAAATATGTTTTAAAACCTATTGATATTGCAAAACTTCTTCAAGTAATGTCACAATCGTTAATTTACCATGAATTAAAAGATTTATATACGGATAAATTAACAAATCTTCCAAATAGAAATAAACTAAAAAAAGATTTAGATGAGAATCATATAGATTTAATGGCTCTGTTGGATGTTGATGAATTTTCTACAATAAATGACCTTTTTGGGGAAAAAATTGGGGATACAATTTTATTTGAACTTGCTAATAAATTAAAAAACTTCTTTAATGAAGAGGATTATATTGTTTATAGGATAGAAGCAGATAAATTTACAATAGTTGCTAAAAAGAATAATCAAGATGTAAATGAATTTTATAATCTTTGTAAAACTTTTGCCGATAAAATCGAAAAAGAATCTTTACTTATTGATGAAGATGAAATTGATATAAATATTACTATTGGTATAGCTCAAGGTGATGGTGCAAGGGCATTTAAATACTCTCAAAGGGTAATTAATTATGCTAGAACAAAACTTCAAAGAATAATGATTTATAATGAATCATTTAAAATTCAACAATCTTTTGAAGAAAATATAAAATGGGTAAAACAATTAAAAGTTGGATTTAGGGAAAATCTATTCCAAGCCTATTTTCAACCAATTGTTGATACAAAAACAAAAGAAGTTTATAAATACGAAGCACTTATTAGATATATCACAAAAGAAGGTGTAGAGATAGCTCCATATCATTTTATAAATGTTGCTAAAAAAACAAAACTTTACCCAAATATCATCAAAATTGTTATTCAAGATTCTTTTAAATTAATCAAAAATAAAAATAAAAGGGTTTCTGTAAATATTTCATTTGATGATATTGCAAATGAAGAAACAACAGCTTTTATCTATGAAATACTTGAGCAAAATAGAGATTTTACAGAATTCCTTGAATTTGAGATATTAGAATCTGAAGAGATTTCAGACTTTAACGAAGTTGCAAAATTCATTTCAGAAATTAAAAAATTCGATTGTATAGTTGGTGTTGATGACTTTGGTGCTGGATATTCAAACTTCAATCTATTAACTTTACTAGATATTGACTTTGTTAAAATTGATGGTTCTTTAATTGAAAGAATAAATACATCAAAAGATTTAGAAATTATTGTAAATACAATAGCAAACTTCTCTAAAGAGTTTAAGGTAAAAACAGTTGCTGAATATGTATCAAATGAAGATATTTATAATAAAATAAAAGAGTTAAATATAGATTATTGTCAAGGTTATTACTTTGATAAACCTCTTAGTTACGACTCAATCAAGTAGGTTAATTTAACCAACTTGAAACAACGCCATTTTTATCAAAAAGTGTGCTTTTTATTCTTGTAATATTAGCGATACAAACTAATTGTTTTGCTGCTGTTTGTAGGTCATCATTGATTATTAGATAATCATAATCTTGGAAATATTCAACTTCACCTTTAGCATTTTTAATTCTTTTTTCAATAATTTCAAGACTATCTGTATTTCTACTATTTAATCTTGTTTCTAAAACTTGTAAAGATGGTGTTGTTATGAAAACAGATGTTGTTATAGAGTTAAGTTTAGTTCTTACGATTTCATGACCTTGAACATCAATGTCAAAAATCACTAGTTTTCCTTCACTCAAAGCCTTATTAATAGGTTTTAATGATGTTCCATAATAGTTATCATGAACTTTTGCATATTCTAAAAAATCACCATTTCTTATATCTTCTTCAAATTCTTCTTTTGTTACAAAAAAATAATCAACACCATTTGTTTCTCCAACTCTTGGAGCTCTTGTTGTTGTTGAAATAGAGAAATAATAATCGTCAATATCTTTATAAACTTCTTTTAGTAAAGTTGATTTACCACATCCACTAGGACCAGAAAGTATTAAAATAGCACCTTTTTTCTCATTTATCAAAATTTATTCCTTCAAACTTAATCTAACATCAACACTTTCACCACTTGAAAGTCTATCTATTACTGTTTGGTCAAATTTTTCTAATAATGGTCTTAGTTCATTAATATGGAAATTACTCAAAACTAAATTATAAGGTTTTACAGGCATTTGAGTTAAATCAAACTCATACTCTTTTACTTCATCTAAAGCATCGTCTATAATTGCAGCAATATCTTTCCAATCACTTTTTTCTAAATTAATCTCATTTTGAATAACATCTTCTCTTAAAATATTATTGATTTTACTTAATTCACTATGATCTAAAATTCCACCAATATTTAATGATGTAGGATCTACGATACTCTCATCATCTTCATTAAAAAAATCATTATCATCAAAAATATTTTCTTCAGAATTATCTAATGTTTCAATATATTTTGTTGTAATAGGAATTATTACCTCTTCATCTTCTTCATATTGTCTATTTTTAGACGCAATATGTCTTTCACTCTCTTTTTCTTCTTTTATAATTTCAATTTGTTCAGTTAAAATTTCTTCTAATTTAGTAGGTAAAAATGGTCTTGGAATAATAAAATCTCTTGATTTATCAAAAGGAAGTTCCTCAGAACTAATAGCACCTAATTTTCTTGAAAATTGTTTGATAGTATTAAATTTATCATCAATAAAACTTTGATCAATGATAATTAAATCAAAGTTATCATTTACACTATTTGTTTTTTGAATTGTTAAATTTATATGCAATCTTTTACAAACTAAAGTAAAAATATGTTCAATTATTGCAGCATCACATATTAATAATATAGTCACTTTATCTCCTGCAATGTTAAATCTTCCAATTTATATACCTTATCACATCTGTTAGCTAAGGCATGTTCATGGGTTACAAGTATTAAACCTGCATCATTATTTTTTATATACCTAAATAGAGTATCCATTACAATATTAGCAGTATCTTTATCTAAATTTCCTGTTGGTTCATCTGCAAAAATGATTTTTGGTTTTTTAGTCATAACCCTTGCAATTGAAAGTCTTTGTTGTTGACCTCCACTTAATTCACCAACACCTTGATTTATAACATAATCAATATTTAACTCTTTTAAAAGATTTCTATCTATTTCTTCACCACTTAAAAGCGTAGCAATTTCAAGATTTTCAATAGCTGAAAATCCTCTAAATAAATAGTGAGCTTGAAAAATTATTCCAAAATCTTCTCTTCTTATTTTTAACAATTGATTCTGTTTTAATGAATAAATATCTTTACTTTTAAAAACAACACTACCAGTTGATGGTTTTAAAAGAGAAGATATAATGTTTAAAAGTGTTGATTTTCCACTTCCACTCATACCTATTATTGCAATTGATTCTTTTTTATGAAGAGATAAATTAATATCTTTGAAAAGCTCATAATCGAACTTATGAGATAAATTTTTAGCTTGTAGTAAAAGGTCATCTGCAATGAGTGTATCCAATTTATTAGTTTCACCCATTACATCTTTCCTTTTTTATTTATACATAGTTGTTAAACTACGATTATTTTCCCATTTGTTTTGCAACTTCTGCTGCAAAATCTTCTTCTTTTTTCTCAATACCTTCACCAAGTTCAAATCTAATGTACTCAGTAATTTTAATAGATGCATCAACTTCAGCAATTGCTTGCTCAACAGTTTTTTTGTCATCCATTACATAAGCTTGAGATAAAAGTGCAAATCTACCATCTAATTGAGTGTTATCAGTGATATATCTCTCAATTTGTCCAGGAATAATATTTGCCCAAATTTTTTCTGGTTTCCCAGCTGCTTTTAATTCTTCTTCAAATCTTGCTTTTGCATTTGCAATAGCAACTTCTGTTAATTGAGATTTAGAAACAAACTCTGGAATTTTCTTTAAAGGTTTTCCTAATCTTTTTAACTCATCATTTTCAGCAATAATTTCAGCAACAATTGCTCTATTTTCAGATTCTACAAATGCAGGATCTAAATCAGTATAAGAGATAACTGTTGGTTTCATAGCAGATGCATGCATTGCAATATTTCTTAATAATGCAGCTGTTTTTTCTTTAGCAGCTTCATCACAAGTTGCAGCTAATAAAACGCCAACTCTTCCTGTTGCATGAACATAAGCATTAACAACTTGACCAGTTATAGTAGTTAATTTTCTAGCAACTAAGTTTTCACCGATAGTTGCAATTTTTTCATTTAAATATGTTGGGAAATCTTGCCCATTAATTGAAGATGCAGCTAACGCTTCAGCACCTTCAATTCCATTATTTTGTGCATGAGCTGTGATTTCTTTTGTAATATTAATGAAATTTTCATTTTTAGCAACGAAATCTGTTTGTGAATTTAACTCTAACATTGTAGCTTTAGTATTGTCTGAATTAACTAAAACAGCAATTAAACCCTCAGCAGCAACATTTCCAGCTTTTTTAGCAGCTTTTCCAAGACCAGCTTCTCTTAAAGCTTGAACTGCTTTTTCTAAATCACCATCAGTTTCGTTAAGTGCATTTTTACAATCAAGCATACCTGCACCAGTCATTTCTCTTAATTCTTTAATTAATTGAGGAGTTGCACCAGCCATAATTACGCTTCCTCTGTTTCGAATGGGAATTCTTCACCTTCAGCAACTGCTTCAGCAATTAAAGCTTCTGTTTCTTCAACAGTTACAGGCTCTAAATCAGTACCAGTTTCATCAGCAAGTGCAGCTTTACCTTCATTCATAGCAGCAGCCATTTCATTACAAAATAAATGAATTGATCTGATTGCATCATCATTTCCAGGAATTGGTAAATCTACAACATCAGGATCACAGTTTGTATCTAAAGGAGCAACAACAGTAATTCCTAATCTTCTAGCTTCTTGGATAGCAATTTTTTCTTTAACAGCATCAAGAACGAACATCATATCTGGTAATTTGTTCATTTCTTTAATACCACCAAGGTATAATTCTAATTTTTCTTCTTTTCTAGAAAGCATTAAAGCTTCTTTTTTAGTTAAAAGATCTAATTGACCTTCTTCTCTCATTTTTTTAATAATTTCTAATTTTCTAATTGATTTTTTGATTGTTCCGAAGTTAGTTAACATTCCACCTAACCATCTATGATTAACGTATGGCATTCCACAAGAAATTGCAGCCTTTTTAATAGCTTCACTAGCTTGTTTTTTAGTACCAACAAAAATCATTGTTTGACCAGTAGCAGCTCTATCTCTAACAACATTATATGTATATCTGAAATATCTTAATGTTTTTTGTAAATCTATAATATAGATATTTTTTCTTACACCGAAAATGAATTTTTTCATTTTTGGATTCCATCTTCTTGTTTGGTGTCCGAAGTGTACACCACACTCTAATAGGTCTTTCATTGTAACCATGAGTAATTCTCCTTGAATTATATTTTTTGTAGTTTGGGTTTAGCCTCTGTATCCCTTAATGTCAAGATTTCTCTTGTCACAACCCGTACAAGGATTGATACATGTGAGGTTCTAATTTAAAATTAGAGTTGCGATTATATTTAAATTAAGATTAATTCTTCTTTAATCTTAGTTTAGAATAAAATTTATATGTTTGACTAAAGTTATTTCTATTATTTTAAAAGGAATAGAACTTGTATATAAAAAAATAAAAAAGGAATCTCAATGACACCAATTGATTTTATCAAACAAAACAACTTAGAATGGCAACCATCATTTTCAAGAAGTATTAATAGTACTTTATTTGGATATAGAGGAGCATTAATAATTCAAGAAGGTAAAAAACTTTCAGAAACAAAAGTTATGCCTCCAAAAGCGCAAGCTAGACAAGTTATTATGATTAGTGAAGATGACAAAATTAAATTTTTTGCATGTGAATTGGAAACTTTTGGATACTTTGAACAATTCTTTGAAAAATACAAAGAGTTCTTTGATGCTGATTCAGTAAATTTATTATATGTAATTGATTTAGATGCTAATGGTGTTTTTGAATATCAAGGTGTTAAATTTGCTGCTTTTATGTTAGATGAAAGTTCAGTTTGGAATGAAGTTTTAGATTATCTTTCTTTAGAAAAAGGTGAATTAAAAAAACTTTCTAATGAAGAGAAATTAGAAAAAATCTATGACGAATTAGCAACTATGAGTGTTGAAGCTGTCGATAAAACTTATGATGAAATGAAAGCATTAATGGGAAATACTAAAAAATCTTTAATGGGTGCTGTGTAAATACTCAGTCAAAAAAAAATAGAGGAAGTGGTATTTATTATTTATGATATAATTTCTCCTAATTAAGGAATAAATATGATAAAGAATACCTCTTCAGCTTTTAAAATTTCAATAATATATCTTATTTTTAGTCTTCTTTGGATTTATTTTTCAGATAATGCTATAAATTTTATATTTAAAGACCCTGAAAAACTTCAATTCTTACAAACTATCAAAGGCTTATTTTTTGTAACGGTTTCATCAATACTGCTTTACATATTAACTAAACAATTTTTTATAAATCTTCAAAAAGAGAAAGACAAACTTGCAAATACAAATAATATCTTAGAAAACATAATAGAAAATGCACCTATTATAATATTTTGGAAAGATAGAGATGGAGTTTATAGAGGATCAAATAAACTATTTTTAGAATTAATGAATTTAAAAGATGAAAATGAGTTATTAGGTAAAAAAGATTCCGATTTTAATATTGTAGAAAATGAAAATTATATAAATGATGATTTGTATGTAATGACAAATAAAAAACCTAAATTAAACTATACGGAAACAATTAGCGTAAAAAATGATGATATTAGAATATTAAACACTTCAAAAGTTCCTTTATTAGATGAAAATGATAATGTAATAGGAGTACTTGGAGTTATTCAAGATTTAACAAATCAAATAAATAATCAAAATAGACTAAAAGAGCATGAACTACTTTTAATTCAACAATCAAAACTAGCTTCAATGGGTGAAATGATTGCAAATATTGCACACCAGTGGAGACAACCCTTATCTATTATTTCAACTTCAGCAACTGGCATAAAAATACAGAAAGAGATGGGTTTATTGGATGATATTTCAGAAATAAAGGCACTTGAAACAATAAATGAAAATGCACAATATTTATCAAATACGATAGATGATTTTAGAGATTTCTTTAAAAAAAGTAAAATAAAAACTTTTGTTAATTTAGATAATTTATTAGAAAAAACTCTAAAACTTATTCTTACTAGATTAAAAAATAAAGAGATCACTATTATAAAAAATAGTCTTGATATTGAATTTGAAACTTATGAAAGGGAGATGATTCAAGTATTTATGAATATTATTAGTAATTCAATAGATGCCTTTGAAAACAAAAATTATGATAAATTTATCTTTTTTGAAACTGAAGAATTTGAAAATAAAATTGTTATAAAAATAAAAGATAATGCTGGTGGAATTGATGAAAATATAATTGATAGAATTTTTGAACCCTACTTTACAACTAAAGAGTCGAAACAAGGAACAGGAATTGGATTATATATGTGTAATGAAATTATAGTAAAACATTTAAATGGAAAAATTATTGTAAGTAATGAATCTTTTGAATATAAAAATCAAAAATATATTGGTAGCCAATTCACAATTGAACTACCAACTACATAAAACTATTTTATATGTTTTAAAATCTCTTCTTTATCTGAAAAAGGGAATTTTTTATCATATATAATTTGAGTTGCTTCGTCGCCTTTTCCAAGAACTAAAACAACAGAATTTTCATTTGCCATTTCCATAGCTTTTTTTATTGCTTCTTTTCTATTGACTTCAACTTGAACACTTGGATGATTTTTTATTCCCTTTAGAATATCTTCAATAATCATATCAGGGTCTTCATTTCTTGGATTATCACTAGTTACAATAATATGTTTTGCAAATTGTGCAGCAACTTGTCCCATTAGTGGACGCTTTAATTTATCCCTATCTCCACCTGCACCAAATACACAAATTATCTCTTTTTCATTAAAACTTTTTAAAACTTCTAACATTCCATCAGGAGTGTGAGCAAAATCAACAATTGCTAAAGGATTAGTAGAAACCGTTTCCATTCTTCCACTAACTCCTGCAAATCCTTCTAAGGCTTCACAAATTTCATTTAATGGTTTTTGTGTTGTAATATGAACAGCTGCAACTGCTGCCATTAAATTATAAACATTAAAAATTCCCATCATATTTGATGAAAAAGAGTGCATTTCTCCAAAATACGAAAACATAACATGTGTTCCGTTTTTAAAAGAATATGCAGTTACTTTATAAGTTGATGGATTTTCCAATGAATAAGCAAAACCATTTTTTGAGTTATATTTAACAATTGGATCATCTTTATTTATAAGTTTTGGAGTTTCGTCACTTAAAAAAGAGTTTTTTACATTTATATACTCTTCTATTGTTTTATGATAATCAAGATGGTCTCTTGTAATATTTGTATGAATTTTTAGAGCAAACTCTAAACCTTCAATTCTTTTTTGCTCAATAGCATGAGAACTCACTTCCATAACAAAAAAATCACAGCCATTTTGCATAGCTTTTTGAATATGGGCAAAATTTCCAAGTTGAACAGGAGTTGTTAAAGAGTAATCTTCAACTCTTTCATCATTTATAAAAAATCCACGAGTTCCTTGAAGAGCAACTTTATATCCTAAATCTAATAAAATTGAGTAAATGGCAGCGGCCGTTGTTGTTTTCCCATTTGTTCCAGTGATTCCAATGATTTTAATAGGTGATAAATCAATGTGATTTTTTAGTTCACTTGAATCTATAATCTCCTTGCAACCATTTTTTATTGCACTATCTTTGAACTTTTCATTTTGTTTTGAAACAACAAAAACAGAATTTTCATCTGCTTCATTTGAATTATCTGTGTAAATTTTATTATTTATGATTAACTGCAAGTTTTTTCTCTTCTAATTTTTTATATAATTTTTCTATCTCTTTATCATAAGAGAAATATTCATTAAATCCATCTAAATATGTGTAAGCTGTACTATTAAAATCATTATCTATTAATTTTGTTACAAAATCAAAAAAATCATCTTTATTTTCAATGGCAACTTTTGTTGAAAACATAATATCTTCAAAAGCAATTCTAAAAGAACCTCTTGATTCAATTAATTTTTTAAAATCTTCATATCTAATAGCATCCAATGATTCAACTGTTGATGTACTTAACTCTTTTAAGATTTCCATCATTTTATCAATATCACCATCGTAAGCATTTATTACATCTTCTACATATCTTATTGCTTCTTCTAAATTTTCATCTTTTACAATAGAAAAATAGTCATAAAGTGAAATTGCTTTTTCTTCATCTTCACTTGCTATATCACAAAATAGCGCATAAATTGGATACTCTTTATTTTGTGGAAAATTTGATGATAATTGTGAATATAAAAATAAAGCTTTTTCAAATTTTCTTTGGGTAAAGAAACTATTTGCTTCATTTAATAATCTATCCTCATTTATCATTATTATAATTCCTCTAAATTATTTTCCATACCCTGTGGTACATTTACTATTTGTAACTCAGGATGAATGGCAGCTTTTAACTCTTTTTCAACAATATATTTTAATGTACTTCCACTTGCACTACAACCAACACAAGCACCTTTTAATTGAACAAAAACTTTTGCATTTTTAATATCTAAAAGCTCAATTGCTCCACCGTCCCTTGCTAACATTGGAGCAATTTTATTTTTTATAATTGAACTAACAGGAGCTTGTAAATCTTCATCAGAAAACGGCATCATTTCTATTTTACCTCTTTTGCTTTTCGTTTTACAAAATATATTCCAACAGCTGTAACTGCTAAAATTACAGCTATTGTTTGAAATATAAAAGTAAGTGTTACTTCTTCTTGAAACATTTTTTTCCTATTTTAAAACTTCTTCACATCTAGTACAAAGAGTCTCTTCTTTTACTGCTGTAAACTTCCAACATCTAGGACATTTATGAGCAGTTGCTTTATAAACTTCAAACTCTTTCCCATCAATTTGGAAACTTCTTAATATATCAGAAGTTTGTTTATTTTTTGTTACAGAACTTACTAAGAACCAATCACTTGATTCTACTTCATCTAAAGCTAAAATTTCTTCACAATTTGTGTAAATCATTAACTCTAAAGTTGACTTAATCACTTTTTCTTTACTTAAAGCATCTTTGATTTCAGAGAATTTCTCTTTTGCAGATAATAAAATTGTTTCATCAATAGTTGATTCAACATCTGGTAACTCTACTTTTTTATAATCAAAAATATCAGCACAACCATCTTTTAAAATAGCTGGTGCAAACTCTAATAATTCATCCATTGTATATGTTAATATTGGAGCTATTGTAGAGATTAATTTTTTAGCAATTAATGCCATTGCACTTTGAGATGCAAGTCTATGAATATCTTTTTTATCATCACAATATAATCTATCTTTACAAACATCTAAATAAATTCCAGATAAATCAACAACTAAGAAATTGTTTAATTTATTTAAACCTTTTGAAAATTCATAAGCATAAAATGCAGCTTCAATTTCATCAAATACTTTTTTAGCTTTATTTAAAACCCATTTATCTAAAGGTCCCATTTTATCAACACTAATAATCTCTTCTAAATCATCAATATTTGCAAGTAAAAATCTTGCAGTATTTCTAATTTTTCTATATAACTCACCATTTTGTTTTAAGATATTATCAGAAATTTTTAAATCAGATTGGTAATCACTCATAGCAACCCACAGTCTTAAAATTTCACTTCCATACTCTTTTAAAACTTTATCAGGAGCAACAACATTTCCTTTTGATTTTGACATTTTTTCACCTTTTTCATCAACAGTGAATCCATGTGTTAAAATCGATTTGTAAGGAGCTATTTCACTTGAAGCTAAAGTTGTTAAAAGTGAAGATTGGAACCAACCTCTATGTTGGTCACTTCCTTCAAGATACATATCAGCAGGGAAAGTTCCAGCATCATAATTTCTACTTCTTAAAACTGCATTTTGAGTTGAACCACTATCAAACCAAACATCTAAAATATCAACAGTTTTTTCTAAATCATCAGGATTTAGTCCACTTCCTGGATATAAAAGTTCTGAAATTTCTAAATCATACCAAGCATCACAACCTTTTTGTTCAAAAATCATAGCTGTATAATTTAAAACTTTTTCATCAAAAACAATTTCATCAGTTTTTTTATTTCTGAAAAATGCAATTGGAACACCCCAATCTCTTTGTCTTGAAATACACCAATCAGGTCTTCCTTCAAGCATTGCTTTTAATCTATTTCTTCCCCATTCAGGATAGAAAGTTAAATTTTCTACAACATTTAAAGCATTTTCTCTTAATGTTTTATTTTGTTTTCCATATTGGTCATCAATAGAGATAAACCATTGTTTTGTAGCTCTAAAAATAATTGGTGTGTGTGTTCTCCAACAATGTGGATATGAGTGTCTGATGTCAACTCTTTTTAATAACGCTTCACCTAATTCTTCTAAAATTAAATCATTTGCTTTAAATACATTTAATCCTAAATATTTATCTGTATCTCTAAATAGTTTTTCTCTAACTATTGTTTCATCATATTTTCCATATGCGTCCACTGGCATAATTACATCTAAGTTATATCTTAAACCAATTTTGTAGTCATCCTCACCATGTCCAGGTGCTGTATGAACAGCTCCAGATCCTGAATCCATCATAACGTGTTCACCTAAAACAATTTTAGAAAATCTTCCATTTAATGGATTTATAGCATTTGTATTTTCTAAATCTTTTGGATTTATAGTTTCAACAATCTCTCCAGAAATAACACCATTTTCGATTAAAGTGTTATATAGCTTTTTAGCAACTATAAATTTATCGCTAGTTTTTACATACTCTTCTTCACCATTTAGTGAAATTCCAGTATTTGCAGGTAACGTCCAAGGTGTTGTAGTCCAAATAATAATACTTGCATCAATAGATTCATGTTTAAATGCCACATAAATTGATGGAGATGTTTTATCTTCATATTCAACTTCAGCTTCAGCAAGTGCTGTTTGAGCAGCCCAAGACCAATAAACTGGTTTGCTTCTTTGAATTAATAAACCTTGTTTTGCAATTGCACATAATTCTCTATAAATATTTGCTTCAAATTTAAAATCCATTGTTAAATACGGATTTTCCCAATCAGCAATTACACCTAATTGTTTAAATTCACCTTTTTGAATATCAACAAATTTAGCTGCATGGTCACGACATAATTGTCTTAATTTTGATTTTGGAAGTATTTTTTTCTTTTCAGCACCAATTTTTTCTTCAACTTTTTGTTCAATTGGTAAACCATGACAATCCCAACCTGGAACATATCTAATTGATTTCCCCTCAAAATAGTGGAATTTATTGATAATATCTTTTAAAATTTTATTTAGTGCATGTCCAATATGAATATTTCCATTAGCATAAGGAGGTCCATCGTGAAGTGTAAATGATTCACAACCTACTCTATTTTGTTTCATTCTTT
>JAQUIV010000033.1 GCA_028681275.1 Aliarcobacter sp. | reverse complement strand
AAAAAAGTGCGAAAAGCACATATTTAGTAACTATTAAATATAATAATTACAATTAAAATTTGAAAAAAGGTTTTTTTGATGTGTGGAATAGTTGGATATATTGGTAAAAAAGAGACAACAAGAATTTTATTAGATGGTTTAAAAGAGTTAGAATACAGAGGTTACGATAGTGCTGGAATTGCTGTTTTAAAAGAAAATAGAATTGATGTTTTTAAGGCTTTAGGAAAACTTGTAAATCTTGAAGAAAAAGTAAATGCAACAGCTTCAAGTGATTATGAACTAGGAATTGGACATACAAGATGGGCAACACACGGAAAACCAACAGAATTAAACGCACATCCACATTTAGGAGAATACTCTTATGTTGTTCATAATGGAATTATTGAAAACTATAAAGAGTTAAAAGAAGAACTAACAGCAAAAGGTCATAAGTTTGTATCACAAACAGATACAGAAGTTATAGTTCACCTATTTGAAAATTTTTATAACCAATTAAATGACACAAAAAAAGCTTTTCAAAATACTATTTCAAGACTTGAAGGAGCTTTTTCTATTTTATTAATTACAAAAGCAGATCCAAAAAAAGTATTTTTCTTTAAACATGGAAGCCCTCTAATCGTTGCAAAGGGAAATGAAAAAGAGGAAGTTTTATTTTCTTCTTCTGATGCTCCTTTAATTGGATTAGCTTCAAGTGTTGTTTATTTAGAAGATGGAGTAGGTGGAATTGCTAGTGCTGAATCAATAGAATTTTTTAATGATAATTACTCTTGGTCAAGCTTACCAACTTCAAAACAATTTGCTCAAAAAGATGGTTATAGATTTTTTATGGAAAAAGAGATTTATGAGCAAAGTGCTGTTGTTAGTGATTGTATGCTTGGAAGAATTAAAGATAATGAAATTTTATTTGATGAAATTGAAAAATCAATAATTGAGGGAATTAACGAAATAAAAATCTGTGCTTGTGGAACTTCATATCACGCAGGATTAACAGCTTCATATTTGTTTGAGCGACTTTCAAAAGTTAAATGTAATGTGGAAATCGCAAGTGAATTTAGATACAAAGAACCGCTTTTAACAAAAGATACTCTATTTATTGTAATTTCTCAAAGTGGAGAAACAGCTGATACTTTAGAAGCTTTAAAAATGGCAAAAAATGCAGGTCTTAAAACACTTGTAGTTTGTAATGTTGATAACTCTTCAATGACAAGAACAGCAGATGCTACGATTTTAACACGAGCTGGAATTGAAAAAGGTGTTGCTTCAACAAAAGCATTTTCAACTCAAACTGTTGTTTTATGGATGTTAGCTTTATATTTTGCAAAAGCGAAAAATGTAATCTCAGATGAAACTATGCAAAAAGAGTTACATACTTTAAGAGAAGTTCCAAAATCACTTTGCATTAGTGATAAAATCCATGAAAAAATGAAAAGATTATCAAAAAGATATTTACATGGACATGGATTTTTCTTTATTGGTAGAGATGTATTTTTCCCACTTGCTTTAGAAGGTGCTTTAAAATTAAAAGAGATTTCATATTTACATGCTGAGGGTTATCCAGCAGGTGAAATGAAACATGGACCAATTGCACTTGCTGACCCTGAACTTTTTACAATAGCATTAATGCCTCAAAATTTACTTTATGATAAAATTAAATCAAATGTAGAAGAGTTAAGCGCACGAGATAGTACTATTTGTGCAATTTCACCACTGGATTTTGATTTAGCAGATGATTTTGTAAAAATAAATAAATGTGACCATTATATGTTAGAGTTTTTTGAAATGTTAATTGTTTTACAACTTTTATCAATGGAAATTTCAATAAGACTTGGAAACGATGTGGATATGCCAAGAAATCTTGCTAAATCTGTAACGGTGGAATAGTGAAAAGGTATCTAGTATATTTTTTATTAGCACTTTTATCTTATTTACTTTATATAAATCAAGATTCAAAATATATAGTTGCTGGTGTAGGTATTTTTATTATCGGTATGCATTTTATGGAAGAAGGATTTAAACTTTTTAGTGGTGGAATACTTGAAAAGGTTATTTCTAAAAGTACAGATACAATTCCTAAATCTATTGGATTAGGAGTTGTTGCAACGGCTATTCTTAAAAGTTCATCTTTAATATCTATTATTGTAATCTCTTTTTTATCTGCAAAATTAATAATTTTATCAGGAGCAATTGGAGTAGTTTTTGGCTCAAATGTTGGAACAACAGCAACTGCATGGATTGTCTCTTATTTTGGTATGAAAATTGATATTGCTGCTTTTGCCTTACCAATGATAATTTTTGGTGTAATTTTTAGATTTTTTAAACAAAAAAATATTCAAGGAATTGGAAATATATTCTTAGGTTTAGGATTTGTCTTTTTAGGTATTGGATATATGAAAGATGGATTTGAAGATTTAAAACAAGGAATAGATTTAGCTCAATTTTCAATTGAGGGATATTATGGAATTCTTATCTATATCATTATTGGTATAGTAGCAACGATAATTATTCAATCAAGTAGTGCAACTTTAGCTTTAACAATTACAGCACTTGCAGCAGGTCAAATTATATATATAAATGCAATTGCAATTGCAATTGGTGCAAATATTGGAACTACAATTACTGCTGTTATGGGAGCTATGGTTTCAAATGCAAATAGTAAAAGAATGGCTCTTTCTTTATTAATATTTAATAGTATCACGGCTGTTGTTATTGTACTAATCATTTATCCTTTTATTGATTTAGTAGATTATTTAGCTAAATTATTAGGCATAAATAATGATGATTATTCTATGAAATTATCACTTTTTCATACGGTCTTTAATATTTTAGGATTAATGATATTTTCATTTTTTATTCCAAAATTGGTACTTTTCTTGAAAAAATTATTTGTTGAAGATAAAGATAGTTATATTCAAAAACCAAAATATTTAGATATGGAAGTTATTGCTGTTCCTTTTGTTGCTTTAAGAGCTACTAGAAAAGAGACTATTCACTTATATGATAATGCAAGTGAAGTTTTAAGTCATGCAATTATGCTTCATAGACATAGATATTTAGGAAAATCTGATATTTCTGCGGTTGTAAAAGAGTCTACGGATATTATTGAATTAAATATTGATGATTTTTATCAAACAAGAATCAAATCTTTATATAGTGATATAATAGATTACTCTACATATTTTATAAGTGGTTTAGAAAATGATAATAGAACTTATCTTTATAATTTAAGAACAGCTTGTAGAGATATAGCAGATGCTGTAAAAAATACAAAAGAGTTACAACAAAATATAAGTAAATATCTTTTAAGTGATAACCAATACATAAAAGATGAGTATAATTATATAAGAGAGTCTATTGCCAAAACAATAAACACAATAAATGAGATTAAAAATAGTAAAGATGAATTGGATGTTTTATCAAAATCTGAATTATTAAAGGATTATTTAAAAAGTTTAGATGTTATAGCAACGGGAAGAATTGATGTTTTAATTAGGGAAAAAAGAATTGATAAAAAAATGGCAACAACCCTATTAAATGATAGTTCTCATGCCTATACAATTATTAATAAATTAATAAATGTATCTAAAGTATTGTGGATAGAAGATTTAACTATAAAACAATTGGGAGAAGATTATGAAGCTAGCAAAAATTCTTGAAAAAGCTAAAAAATATTTGTCATTGATTGAAGAAAAAGAAGATGTTGAAAAAAAGAAAATAGAGAAACTTAGAGATAAAATTGAAGATAAAATCTCTAAATTAGAGAAAAAAATTAGAAACACAAAAAATCAAGAAGAAAAAACTAAATTAAAAGAAGAGAAAGAATTACTTAAAAAGTTTAAAAAACAATTAAAAGAAAAAAAGTAAATAACAGCAATTTTTAGCTAATATAACAAACTTTTTGTCTTTATGGCAAATTGAATTCTTTAAATTTTTATTTTAAATTTCTTACAGATTATAGAAAACAAAAAAATGGAAAACAAAAGATGGAAAACAACTCAAGAATTTTCTTGTGGAAAACAAAGGATGGAAAACAAAAATGGAAAAACAAAAACAATACTTATTTACAAGTGAAGTTGTAAGCCCTGGACACCCAGATAAATGCGCAGATATAATAGCTGACTCAATAGTAGATAGATTAATTATTGCAGACAAAGATAGTAGAGTTGCTTCTGAGGTATTTGTAGCTGGGAAACATGTTGTAATTGGTGGTGAAGTAAAATCATCAGCTCAATTATCATTTGAAGATTATGAAAAATTAGTAAAAGATGCCTTAGCAAAAATTGGATATGATGGGAAATCAGCGTTTACAAAAGAACAATGTTTACACCCAGAAGATGTACAAGTTCAAGTTTTATTAAATCAACAAAGCCCTGATATTAACCAAGGTGTAGACCAAGTTGATGGAGAAATTGGAGCAGGGGACCAAGGAATTATGTTTGGTTTTGCTTCAAGTGAAACAGCTGATTATATGCCAGCTGCTATTACATATGCAAGAATGTTATGTGATAAAGTTTACAACTATGCTTTAAATCACAATCAAAAATTAGGTGTTGATATTAAAACACAAGTTACTGTTGATTATGGAACTAAAGAGAATTTTGAAAATTGTAAACCTCAAAAAATTCATACAATAGTTGTAAGTGCTCCTTCTGTTGAGGGAATGCCGATTGAAGAAGTGAGAGAATTAATCCAAGGATTAATTGATGATGCTGGACTTCCTACAAATATGTATGATAAAAAATCTACAATTATTCATATTAACCCAACAGGAAGATATGTAAATCACTCATCTTTACATGATAGTGGATTAACGGGAAGAAAATTAATCGTTGATTCATTTGGTGGATATGCACCTATTGGTGGTGGAGCTCAAAGTTCAAAAGATTATACAAAAGTTGATAGATCTGGACTTTACGCTGCAAGATGGATTGCAAAACATATTGTTGCAGCTGGACTTGCAAAAAAAGCAATAGTTCAAATCTCTTATGCAATTGGAGTAGCAAGACCAACTTCAGTTTCAGTTGATACAATGGGTTCTTATACTAAATTTGATGATGATAAATTATCAGCTTTTGTAATGGATACTTTCCCATTAACACCGAGATGGATTACACAAAAGTTTAATTTAGATAAACCAAGTAAAGAGACATTCCTTTATGCAGACGTTGCAGCAAGGGGACAAGTTGGTCAAAGTGATTATCCTTGGGAAAAATTAGACGAACTTGATAAATTTGAAAATATTTAATAAATTGATTAAAGGATTATTATGGATTTAAGAAACTTATTTAGCAAAATATCTTTTGATACTAAATCAAAAGAACAGCCAACAAAAAAAGATGCACCAAGTCACTGGATAAAATGTCCAGAGTGTAGTGCATTAATGTTTTTTAAAGAGGTGGAAGCTCAAGATAATATTTGTCCAAAATGTAATTTTCACATGAGAATTGGGGCAAAAAGAAGAATTGAGATTTTAACAGATAAAGATAGTTTTGTTGAATACGATGCTGAATTAAAACCAAATGACCCTTTAAAATTTGTTGATAAAACTTCTTATAAAAAAAGAGTAGAAGAAGCACTTAAAAACACAGGAAGAACTTCTTCTGTTGTAAGTGGTGAAGCTACAATTAATGAAATTCCAGTTCAATTAGTAGTTTTTGATTTTGCTTATATGGGTGGAAGTTTAGGTTCTGTTGAGGGTGAAAAAATAGTTAGAGCTGTAAATAGAGCAATTGAAAAACATCAAGGATTAATTATTATTTCTGCTTCAGGAGGTGCAAGAATGCAAGAGTCAACATTTGCTTTAATGCAAATGGCAAAAACTTCAGCAGCACTAAAAAAACTTGACCATGCAAAACTTCCATATATTTCTGTATTAACAGATCCAACAATGGGTGGAGTTTCTGCTTCATTTGCATTTTTAGGTGATATTATTATGGCAGAGCCAGGTGCATTAATTGGATTTGCAGGACAAAGAGTAATTAAACAAACAATTGGAGCTGACTTACCAGCAGGATTCCAAAGAGCAGAATTCTTACTTGAAAAAGGTTCAATTGATATGGTTGTTAATAGATCTAATATGAAACAAACATTAACAGATTTATTAAAAATGTTTAGAAAAGAAAAGATTAGTTAATAATTGATGTTATCAAATTTTGAAAAAGCTTTGGGTTTTAAACTCGAAGCTTTTAACCTCTTATATGTTTTATGTGATTATGAAACACTACTTAAAAAAAATATCTCTTTAGAAAATTTTGTTGATTTATGTAAAAAAAAAGATGTAAAAATAGTTCAATATAGAGATAAAATTTCTTCTTTAGAAGAACAAAAAACAAATCTTTTATATCTAAAATCAGAGCTTAATATTCCAATAATTATAAATGATAAAATTGAATTAATTGAGTTTGCCGATGGTTTACATTTAGGACAAGAGGATTTAGACAAAATCCATAAAGATAAAAAATTAGCCGTAAAACTTGTGCGATTAAAAATAAAAGATAAACTTCTTGGACTTTCAACTCATAATGAAATAGAAATTTTAGAAGCTAATGAATTAGCCTTAGATATGATTGGACTTGGTGCTTATAAAAATACAAGTACAAAAGATGTATCAACAATTTTAGGTTCTAAAATTTCATATTTAGCAAAAATCTCAAAACATCCAGTTTGCGCCATTGGTGGGGTAAAAGTAGAAGATATTATAGAAAATATTAGATTTAATGTAGTAGGAAGTGGATTTTATGAAGATTAATATTTATTCAATAATTAAACCCTCAAAAGATGAGTTTGATGTTTTAATAAAAGAGTTTATTAAAATGTCTTCAAAATATGCAAAAGTTGAAGTATTTTATATTTTTAATAAAAATATAGCAAAAGCACAAACTATTGGTGAAAAAGAGGCTCAACAATCTTATAGTGAAACTTATGAACCTCTATTAAAAGGTTATAACATAGCTTTAGATGTTTTAGGAAAAAAAGTTGATACTTATGCTTTTTCAGCATTAATAGAAGATAAAAATGAGGTGAATTTTTTTATTGGTGGAGCATATGGATTTCAAAGGGAATTTCTAACAAAATGTGATGTAACAATTTCTTTAAGTGATTTAACAATGGCTCATAAAGTTGCTAATGTTGTTTTAACTGAACAGATATTTAGGGCATTAAGTATTCAAAATAATCATCCGTATCATAAGTAATTTATAAACATTTTTGTATAATGAAAAAATAAATAAGAGTTCATAATAATAAAAGGATAGAAAATGGGTTTTAAGAAATATTTTATTTTCTCAATAATTTTAATTGTTGCCATATTTGGTTTTGCATATAGTTTAGAGTTAGGTGATTACAACTTTACAATGTTTGATTATTCACTTACATTACCAGTTGCAGCGTGGTTGATAGCTCCAATATCTTTATTAGCCCTTGTTACTTTCGTTCATATTTTATGGTATGGAATGATTAACTATTTCAAACAAAGAGCAGTACTTAAAGATCACGAAACAATGATTAAAATGATTAAATCAAGTTTGCTTGAAAAAGATGAAATATATAAATTTAAAACAAAAGAGTTTAAAGATCTTTCTTCTATTCTTTCACAGTTAAAAATTGATGTAAAAGGTAATAGATTCTCTTCTACTGATGAAGAATTAAATAAAATAGTTGCTGGTGTACAAGATATAAAAGATGGAAAATTTGTAAGTGATAAAACACTTAAAATAAATGAAACTACTTCTTTAGCTAATTTAAATCTTTTAAATAAAGTAAATGAGCAAATAGATTTTGCAGTTGATGTTCTTAAAAAACCTGAAAATTTCTCTTCAGAGATTATTTCACAATCTTTTGAAAATGTATTAAAAGAAAAAAGTATGACAACAGTAAAAAAACTTTATAAAAATGTAAAATTAGATAAAGAAATGGCTAAAAAACTTTTTGAAAAAGATGCATCAAATAATGAATTTGGTTTTACAAGCGAAGAACTTTTAAAAATTGTAAAAGATTTAAATTATGATAAAAGTGATTATTTGGCATTAGCAAAAAATTATGAAACTATTTTAAAACCTGACCAAATAATTGCACTGTTTGAAAAACTTTCATTAGAAGTTGAAGATGCGACTCCTGCATATTTACATGTATTATTTGAATATGAAATGATTGATAAAGTAAGAGAAGTTCTTGCAAATACAAAAGAGAGTGAATATTCGCCATTTAAAGCTCTTTTAGATTTAAAAGAAGCTGGAAAACATTATAACTTAGAAGCGATATCTTACAAATAATGAATAAAAAACTTGATTTTAGCCAACCCCTTATGGTGTTGGCACCACTTGCTGGTTATACTGATTTACCTTTTCGTTCTGTTGTTAAAAAATTTGGAGCAGATTTAACTATTTCTGAGATGATTTCATCAAATGCTTTAGTTTACAAATCTGCACGAACTTTAAAAATGATTGAAAAATCTCCAACTGAAGACCCATATTTTGTTCAAATTGCTGGAAATAGTGTTGAACTTGTGCGTGATGCTGTTTTACTTCTGAATGATGTTGAAGGAATTGATGGAATTGATTTAAACTGTGGATGTCCTGCTCCAAAAGTTTTTAATCATGGAAGTGGCTCAAACCTTTTGGGTGATTTGAAAAAACTTGAAGAGATACTTTCAACTGTAAAAAAATATTCTAAAAAACAATATACATCTGCAAAAGTAAGAATTGGAGTAAATGATAAAATTCCAGTTGAAATTGGAAAAGCTGTTGAAGCTTGTGGAGTAGATTTTGTTTCAGTTCATGGGCGAACAAGAGCTGGAAAATATAAAGCACCAGTTGATTATGATGCAATCAAAGCAATGAAAGAGGCTATTTCAATTCCAGTTATTGCAAATGGCGATATTAAAGATTACGATAAAGCAAAAGAGGTTTTAGCCTACACAAATGCAGATGGTGTAATGATTGGTCGAGGTGCTATTGGAAAACCTTGGGTATTTTATCAATTAAAACACGGAATTGAAGATATTTCAAATGAACTAAAAAAAGAGATTATTTTAGAACATTTTGATGCAATGTTAAAGTTTCATGGTCCCCATGGAGCTATTATGTTTAGAAAATTATTACACTCTTATTCAAAAGGTTACACTGGTGCCAATGAATTTAGGGATATTGTAAACAAAATCTCTGATATTGATGTTATGAGAGATATGATAGAAAACTTCTTTTAAGCTTTTAATATAATTCAAAAGTTATTTGGATAAAATATTACACTTTATATAAATAAAGAAAATTATATATTGTTTTAATAAAGGAAATATTTGTCTAAATACTATTTTGAATTAACCCTTAAACCTGATAATAACTACGAACTTTTTTTAGATTTATTAAATGCTATAACTACTGATGCTATTGAAGAACTTGATGGAACTTTGATTGTAAGAAGTGAAGATGAGCTTGATGATTTAATTTTTGGTGTACAAGAGTTTATGACTGCACTAGATACAAAGTGCGAAATGACTTATGAAAAAAAAGAGAATATAGATTGGATAAAACAGTACCAAGAATCAGTTAAAGCTGTTGAAGTTGGAAGTTTTTACATAAGACCTGAATGGGAAGAGAAAAAAGATGGGAAAATTGATATTATAATCAATCCAGCTTTATCTTTTGGTTCAGGTCACCATGAGACTACATCTTCTTGTATAGAAGCTATTGATGAGTTTGTAAATGAAAAACAAACAGTTTTAGATGTTGGAACGGGAAGTGGAATTTTAGCAATTGCAGCTGCGAAAAAAGGTTGTGTTGTTGATATTTGTGATACAGATGAAGTTTGTGTTGTTGATACGAAATCAAATTTTGAATTAAATGGTGTAACTTTTAATGATTCATGGGTTGGTTCAACAAATAAAACAACAAAAAAATATGATGTAGTTATTGCAAACATTGTAGCAGATGTTTTAGTAATGATTGCAAGCGATTTGAAAAAATGTTTAAATGAAAATGGAATATTAATAATTTCAGGTATTTTAGATAAACATATAAATAGAGTATTAAGTAAATTTAGTGATTTAGAACAAATCAAACTTATCCATAAAAATGAGTGGATGAGTGTTGTATTTAAAAATAATAAGGAGTTTTAGTTTATGGCTAAAAAACAGCAAAATAATAATAATTTTAACAACAATAATAATAACAAAAACAATGAAAATAACAATAACTTCTTTAATAACAATCCGTTATTAATTTTTGTAGTTTTTTCAATAGTTACAATATTTGCATTTAAAGCAATTTTCCCAGAAGATCAAATGGGTGGTGATGCTACAAATTCAAATATTCAAGCATTTGGACAAAGTTCAAATAAAACAGTTGCATATTCAGATTTAAAAACTTTAATTAGTAGTGGAAAAATAGAGTATGTAGGTATTGGAAATACACAAATTAGAGCTGTTTCTAAATCAGGAACAGGAGTTATAACTTATACAGCAAGAAGAGTTATTCCAGATGATACATTAATTCCTGAATTAGAAAAAAATAAAATCTCTTATGGTGGAATAAACGAAGAAAATATTTTAGCTGATATTTTATTTGGATGGGTTTTACCAATATTTATCTTTTTTGCTATTTGGATGTTTATTGCAAAAAGAATGCAAAAATCTATGGGTGGAGGTTCAGGAGGAATTCTTGGAATTGGATCTTCAAAAAAGATGATTAATTCTGAAAAACCAAATGTAACTTTTGATGATATGGCTGGGAATAAAGAGGCTAAAGAAGAAGTTCAAGAAATAGTTGACTTCTTAAAATCTCCAGATAGATATGTAAGACTTGGAGCTCAAATTCCAAAAGGTGTTTTACTTGTAGGACCTCCAGGTACAGGAAAAACTCTTTTAGCAAAAGCAGTTGCTGGTGAAGCAAATGTTGAGTTTTTATCGGTTTCTGGTTCTGCATTTATTGAAATGTTTGTGGGTGTTGGAGCTTCTAGGGTTAGAGATTTATTTGAACAAGCAAAAAAAGTTGCACCTGCAATTATTTTTATTGATGAAATTGATGCTATTGGAAAAAGTAGAGCATCTGGTGGACCAATGGGTGGAAATGATGAAAGAGAACAAACATTAAATCAGCTTTTGGCTGAAATGGATGGATTCTCAACTGAACATGCACCGGTTATTGTACTTGCTGCAACAAATAGACCAGAAGTTTTAGACCCAGCACTTTTAAGACCAGGAAGATTTGATAGACAAGTTTTAGTTGATAAACCTGATTATGAAGGAAGAATTGAAATTTTAAATGTTCATATTAAAGATGTAAAATTAGGTAAAGATGTAGATTTAAAAGAGATTGCAAAAATGACGGCAGGACTTGCGGGTGCTGATTTAGCAAACATCATAAATGAAGCTGCATTACTTGCAGGGCGAGCTTCAAAAGATCAAGTAGATCCAAGTGATTTCAAAGAAGCAGTTGAGCGACAAATTGCTGGTTTAGAGAAAAAGTCAAAAAGAATTTCTCCAAAAGAGAGAAAAATTGTAGCTTACCATGAATCAGGACATGCTTTAATTGCTGAAATTACAAAAGGTGCAAATAAAGTAAATAAAGTATCTATTGTTCCAAGAGGTTTAGCTGCCCTTGGATATACATTAAATACTCCAGAAGAAAATAAATATTTAATGCAAAAACATGAGTTATTAGCTGAAGTTGATGTATTACTTGGAGGTCGAGCTGCTGAAGAGGTATTTATTGGTGAGATTTCAACTGGTGCTGGAAATGACCTTGAAAGAGCAACTGGAATTATCAAATCAATGGCAACTATTTATGGTATGAGTGATATTGTTGGTTTAATGGTACTTGAAAGAAGAACTAATCAATTTTTAGGTGGACAAACACAAAAAGATTTCTCTGATGCTATGGCTAAAGATTTAGATGATCATGTTAAAAAAATGTTAAATGAAAGATACCAAATGGTATTACAATCTTTAAGAGATAATAGTGTTGCAATTGAAAAAATGACTGCTGAATTATTAGACATTGAAGTGATTTCAGGAGAAAGAGTAAGAGAAATTATAACTGAGTGTGGAGGTAAAGTTTTCATCGATGAAGATTTACATTCAGAGGCTATTGTTGAAAAACAAAAAAAAGAAACTGTGGTTGAAGATATTTCAACTAACAGTGATGAAACTACTGAAAATAAATAGAGTTCTATTTTCTTCTTAGGGTAAAAACATTGTTTTTTACCCTCTCTTAACATTTAAAATCAAATATTATTTTTTATAAAATTAAGTTATAATTTAATAGTAATTATTATATAGGAACACAATGAATAAGGTTTTTTTTATGCTTTTTTGTCAAAATATTAGTTTAGTAGAGGGTTATTATAATGTCTAAAACATTTAGAAGAGTGTTTATTTTAAATTTTTTAATCTCATCAATTGGACTTTTATTATATTCTGAGTTAACTCTTACTCTATTTGAAAAAGAGTTTTTTTATTTAGCTACGATTTTAGTTTTTTCTTCAATTATTATTGCTTTTTTAGTTTCTAAAATAGTAGTTTTACCAATACTTTTGGATTTAAAAAACAATCAAGAAGAGTTTGAAAAATCTAACAATGATATGAAAAATATTACCCATCAAAAATCTTTTGAATTAGAATTAGTAAATACAGCTTTACATGAAAAATATAAAGAACAAAAAGAGTTAGCAGAACTTTTACAAGAAAAACTTACATTAGAAACTTTTAATAGAGAAAAAAAAGAAGAGTTATTAATTCATCAATCAAGATTAGCAAGTATTGGGAAAATCTCAATAAATATGCTTAATGAATGTGAAGAATCAATTAAAGGTTTAAATTTTATTTTACAAAATATTAATACTATTCATAAACAAATAGATTTTAAAAATGAACTTGTAACTAAATCAATGGAACAATTACATAGAATTGTAAATGAAATGCATATGAAAAATGAAGAGCTAAAAAACTTTATTAATCCACACGAAATAAAAAAAGAGTTTTTTTTAGACGAAATAGTAATGGAATCTTTATCAATGTTAGAAGAACCATTTATGAATCACAATATAAAAATTGATTATAACTTTAGTAAATCAATTAGATTATTTGGTTTTCCAACAGAATTTTCACAAGTAATTTTTAATATTCTTCAAAATGCAAAAGATGCACTTATTGAAAAAAATATTACAACTAAAAAAGTTTTTGTTAGTATAAAAAAAGATAAAGAGTTTGCTTATGTAAATATTCTTGATAATGCTGGTGGAATTAGCCAAAATGTTATTGATAAAATATTTGAACCATATTTTACAACTAAAATAAATAGAAAAGCTTCTGGATTAGGACTTTTTATCTCTAAAATCATTATTGAAGAAAATATGCAAGGTAAATTGGAATTTGAAAATGCTAATGAGGGAGCTAAGTTTATTATAAAAATACCTATTTTAGAGGAAATCAAATGAATGAAGATAAAGATTTTTTCAGATATTTAAAAAAATTATCTCTTTTATATGTTGAAGATGATGATAATACAAGAGAAGAGTTAGAATATTTTTTAAAAAACAAAGTAAAAGAGCTTTATGTGGCTAAAAATGGACAAGAGGGATTTGAGTTTTTTGAAAAATACCAGCCTGATTTAATTATTACAGATATTCAAATGCCTATAATGACAGGTACAAAAATGATTAAATTAATCAAACAAATCAATCCCTCAATTCCAATTATTATCATTACAGCATTTAACGATGCTGATTATCTTTTTGAAGCTATAAAACTTAATGTAACTAACTATCTAACAAAACCTTTAAACTTTTTTTCCCTTAGTGAAGTTTTAGCAACTATCTCAAAAAATATAAATTTAGAAAATGAAAATAAACAAATTTATAACTCATTAAAACAATATAAAGATATTGTTGATGAGCGTTCGATTATATTTAAAACAGATATAAATGGAATAATAACTTATGTTAATGAACCTTTTGAAAAAATTTCTGGTTATAAAAAAGAGGAGTTAATAGGTATTTCTCATAATGTAATATCTAATCCTTTTATAGATAAAGATATTTTTATCAAAATTTGGAGAAAAATAAAAATTTTAAAAAAATCATGGCAAGGTAGATTAAAAAATATTTCTAAAAATGGCGAAGAGTATGTGGTTGATATTATTATTAAACCTATATTAGATTTAGATGGAAATATTGTAGAGTTTATTTCTTTGTCAAATGATATTACTGATTTAGAAAAAACAAAAGAGTATTTCAAAAATCAAACACAAAAAAGTGCTTTTAATTTAACTGAATCAATAAGAATTGTAAATGCCTATAAAGAAGCAATCAACGAAAGTAATATCATATTAAGAACAGATTTGAATAGAAATATTATTTATGTAAATGAAGCATTTTGTAAAATAAGTGCATATACACAAAAAGAGTTAATAGGAAAACCTTATTCATTTTTGAAACTTAATAATTTAACTAAAGATGAACAAGCTAAAGAGTTGGATGATATTTTTAGTGGAACAATTTGGAAAGGTAAAACCTCAAATCTTAATAAAGATGGTGAAATTTTTTATTGTGATGTAACAATGTATCCATTAAAAGATAATAATGGCAATGTAATTGAATATATGGCTATTCACCATGATATTACAGATATTGAAAATATACATAAAGAACTTGAAGATACACAACGAGAAGTAATTTATAAATTGGGTGATATTGGAGAGTGTAGAAGTTCAGAAACAGGGCAACATGTAAAAAGAGTTGCTGAATATTCTAAATTACTTGCGACAAAAATTGGACTTAATGAAAAAGAGGTAAATCGTCTGTTTATGGTTTCTCCAATGCATGATATTGGTAAAGTTGGAATTCCAGATTCTATTTTAAATAAAAATGGAAAACTTGACCCTACTGAGTGGGAAATTATGAAAACTCATGCCCAAATAGGTTACGATATTTTAAAAACCTCAAAAAGAGAAATTTTAAAATCAGCAGCTATTGTTTCATATACTCACCATGAAAAATGGGATGGTTCTGGTTATCCCCTTGGATTAAAAGGTGAAGATATACATATCTTTGGAAGAATTACTGCTGTTGCAGATGTTTTTGATGCTTTAGGAAGTGATAGAGTTTATAAGAAAGCTTGGTCTTTAGATAGAATTTTAGAGTTATTCAAAGAAGAAAAAGGAAAACATTTTGATCCAAATCTAATAGATGTTTTTTTAAAAAATTTAGATGAATTTTTGGAAATAAAAGACAAATATAAGGATGTGAATTAAAATGAAAAATTTAAGTATTAGAATTAAATTAATTATAATTTTTATCCTAATAAAAGTATTACCTTTACTTTTAATTGCTTACATTGCCTACGAGGGTGTACAGAAGCTAGATGAATACCTAACAAAGAGTACAAAATTTTTGTTTAACCAAAGTAAAGAGATAATCATAAATACAGCAAACGCTTCAATAGAAGATAGTATAAAAAACCTAGATAAAAAATCACAAGAAT
>JAQUIV010000138.1 GCA_028681275.1 Aliarcobacter sp. | reverse complement strand
AAAAAGATATATGATATTTTAGATTTATACTCTTTAAAATATGAAGATTTAGAAAATCTTGAGGGTTTTAAAGAGAAAAAAATAAATAATCTTTTAAATGCCATAGAAAATACAAAAGGAACAGCACTTCATAGAATCATAAATGCTTTAGGAATTGAACATATTGGAGAAGTTGCTTCAAAACAAATATGTTTAGAGTTTGGATTAAATGTTATTAATATAACTTTTGAAGAACTTATAGCTTTAGATGGAATCGGTGAACAAATGGCAAACTCTTTTTGTGAATTTATGAGAGTAAATAAAGAGGTGGTTTTAAAACTTTTTGAAATAATAAATCCACTTATAGAAGAAAAAAAAGAAGTTTTAGAAAATCCATTTAAGGGGAAAACTGTTGTAATTACTGGAACAATGAGTGTTAGCCGTGGTGATATTAAAACAAAACTTGAAGATTTAGGTGCAAAAGTAGCTTCAAGTGTTTCTAAAAAAACAGATTATGTGATTTTTGGTGAAGATGCTGGAAGTAAATATGACAAAGCAATAGAATTAAATGTAAAAGTTTTAACAGAAGAAGAGATGAATCAGCTAATTTAAAAAATAATAATTTTCTTTTAGAGTTAATTTAATAAAATTTAAGTATAATGTAAGTAATTATAAAAAAGGAGTGAAATATGGATGTTAATAGCGTAAATAATAATATATCTACCCTTAATACCTCGTCTTCTTTAAATCTTGAAAAGATAAGTTCAAGTAAATCGATAAGTAAAATAAGTGAAGATGGTGCAAATCTTTATATAAATGAATATAACAAAAAAAGAGATGAATTATCTTCAAATGTTCAATCTTTAAATGATGGAATTGCTGTTACTAAAATAGCACAAGATTCGATTGATAAACAACAATCTTACCTTAAAAATATCCAAACAAAACTTGAAAATGCAGATTTATATGAAAACAAAAATGATTTAAAACAAAGCATAAATGAAGATTTAAGAAGTTTTAATCAAGTTGCATATGAAACAAAATTTAAAAGAGAAAATATTATAGCTTCTAATTATTATGATGATAAAGCAACAATAGATGTAAATACTAAAAGTGCTAATTTTTCTATTGAAAAACCAAATACTCCAACTTATGCAAATGAGATTTTTGAATTATCAAACAGTAGTGATTTGAATAATCCAGAAGCACTAAAAGAGTTAGCATCAAAAGTTCAAACTTCATCTAATCAATTACAAAATACTTACGACAAATTCACTGAATTTGGAAATAGACTTGAATATAGTGCAAGAGAAACTATAAAAGAACAAGTTGATTTATATAATGAAAATAAAATGGCAAAAGACAAAAATTTTGGAAATGATTCAACTGATTTCTCAAAAACAAATGTTAATGCAAATATGGGATATTTAGCAGCTTCTCAAGCTAATATCGTTCAAGCACAAAGTGTAAGATTATTATCTTAATCTTTACACTTTGTAATACAATAATTTATAGCAACGCCTTCTCTTAAACCATCATCTAAAACTATTGATTCATTTTTTTCTAAAACTTCAAAAATCATTTTATAAATAAAAATACCAACTTCAATAAATTCAACTCGACCACGACCTACTAATTTTGCAATATCTTCATTTGAAGAATTTTTAAAAATATTTAAACAATTTTCTATATCTTCTAAATTAACAATCGTTCCATTTACAATATTTCTATCATAAGAAAAAAAGTCTTGCCCCAGTTTGATAGCGGCTATTGTTGTTGGTGTTCCAGCCGTTGCTACAAAACTATAATCTTTTAAATCTTTTATATTTAAAGAGTTTAAAAATGTTTTTATTTCTGATTTTTTGTTTTCTAAATCATCATGTAAATCACCATGATTTAAAAATTTTTGTGTCATAGTAACAATTCCAAAATCAAAACTAAAAGCTTCATATTTTTCATTTGTATTTACTATTATTTCAGTAGAACCTCCACCAATATCCAATAATACAAATTTTTCTGAATTAATTTTTTCTCTTTTTAGTGCATACTTCACAGCTAATAAAGTAAGTCTTGCTTCTTCATTTCCATCTATTATAGAAAAATCAGCACCTATTTCATCTTTGAAGTATTTTAAAACTTCTTTATTATTTGAAGCTTTTCTCATGGCAGCCGTTGTTACACAAATGGCATCTTGTGGATTGTAGTTGATAACTTCAATAGAGTGAGAAATTGCTTTTATAACTCTTGCCATCGCCTCTTTTGAAATAATTCCAGTATCAACTAAACCATCAGCCATACCAACAACTTCATTATATTCTGAAATAATTTTATGATTTTTGCAATCATATTTTAAAACACGAAATGAGTTTGAACCCAAATCGATAGTTACAATTTCTTGATTCATTAAAATTCTTATAAATGAGGAATTTTAATTTTTGAATTTAATAAATATCCAATTACAATCATCATTAATAAAACAAAAGTTTCTGATATAAAACCTGTTAAAAAAATCAAATAAACTACCCATAATAAAATAGCACCAAGTGGAGTTGGAATACCTGTAAAATATTTCTCAACTTTTCCTTCATCTGCATTTATATTAAACTGAATCAATCTTCTAAGCCCTGAAATTACATAATAAACAAATGCAAAAACAATTAAAGGCATACTTAAAAATGGCTCTTTTGTATCAATAACTGCAAAAAAGATAAACATTGTTGGAACAATTACAAATGATAAGAAATCTGCAAAAGAATCAAGTTGAATTCCAAATTGAGTAGATAAATTATATTTTCTAGCAATTTTTCCATCAACTATATCAAATCCACCTGCAAGCCAAGCAAAAAGAGCTGCTGCAAAAAACTCATGGTGAGTTAAAAAATAAATTGCAAAAATTCCAGATGCAATATTAAAAAAAGTTACGATATTAGCTAAATTGAAATGATTATGTTTGTTAAACAAAAAACTCATTCTTTCCCTTTATGTACATGATATTGATTTCGACCATTTTCTTTTGATTTATACAAACACTCATCTGCTTGTTTATAAAGTTTGTTAGCTGATACATAAGTGTGTGGCTCATATATAATAGCTCCCATAGAAATTGAAACGATGTCCAGTATTTTACTATTTTTATGCTCAATTTCTAGTTCTAAAATCTTATAATTCATATCTTTTAGGCAATTTTCTAAACTCTCTTCAGTAATATCAAATAAAACAACACCAAATTCTTCCCCACCTAATCTAAAAACAAACTCATATTTCTTATCAAAATACTCTTTTAAAGTAGAAGCCACTTTTTTTAGTGTTTCATCACCCATATCATGCCCATAAGTATCATTGTATTGTTTAAAATAATCAATATCAACCATTATGAATGCACACTTCCAGTTGTTTGCATTGGCAATAAAAGGCATATTATCAAAAATAGTATCAAAATATTTTCTATTATAAAGTTTTGTCATAGAATCAGTAATAGAATCAATTTTATATTTTTTATTTAAAATTGTAAGCTGTTTATCTTTTTTTATTACTTGAAATATGATGTAAACAATAACCATAAAAGATAATAATAAAATAGTTACAATACTATAAAATAGATAGTTCTTCATATCTTGATAATCTTCTACAAATTTCTTTCTTTCTTTAAATGCAACTTGTGTTTCATATTGAATTAAAAAATCTATT
>JAQUIV010000137.1 GCA_028681275.1 Aliarcobacter sp. | reverse complement strand
AAAAAAGTTGTATAATTGCGCCATTAAAAATTTTAGGGAAAATAAAATGAAAAAAATAATTTTAAGTTTAATAGCTTTATTCATACTAATAATGGTGATTGTTTTTATAAATAATTTATCTGATTCTAAAACATCAAATACAGAAACATTAACAACTCCTTCAACTTCTACAAATTCTGATTCTTTGATGTTAAAATCAAATTTTGAAGTTTTACAAAACTCAGCTTCAAAAGGTGATGCAAAAGCTCAAAATGAATTAGGAAATATGTATGCAAATGGTTCTGGTCCAATTCAATCTGACAATGAAGCTTTAAAATGGTTTGAAAAATCAGCAAATCAAGGATATGCAGAAGCTCAATATAATCTTGCTACAATGTATCAAAATGCAATAGGAGTTGATCAAGACTTCAAAAAAGCAGTTAAATATTACAAATTAGCAGCAGCTCAAGGTCACACAGGAGCAAAAGAAAATCTTGAAGCATTATGTGAAGAGGATTCTACTCTTTGTAAATAATTTTAGAAAAAAGTTTTATCTTTTTTCTAATCTTGACATTATTTTAAAAAAGTTATACCATTACATAAATGACTGACGGTCATTCATTATTAAAAGGTATTTTTATGGCAAGAATTATAGATAAAGAAGAAAAACGATGTGATATTGCACTATCAGCCATTACTCTTTTTTGTGAAAAAGGAATTCAACAAACAAGTATTGATCAAATAGCAAAAAGTGCTGGTGTTGCAAAAGGAACTATTTACCTTTATTTTAAAAATAAAGAAGAGATAGTTTTTACTATTTGGGATATTTTAACCCAACAACATGAAGAAGTTTTTTATACACGAATTAATCCAAATATGAGCGCAAAAGAAAAAATCTTAGAATATTACAATTTTAGTGAATGTCAAGAAGGTTTTGATAAAGAACAAACACTTATTCTTTTTCAACACTTTGTAAGTTCAATGCTTATTGACAAAACTTCACTTTATACAGCTTATTTTGAGAGTTTTTTCCAAAAAGATTATGACTTTATTACTAAATATTTGTATGAGGGTATAGAAAAAGGTGAATTTGTTATTGATGATGTTGAAGTATTAACAAACAGTATTATTATGCTTTTAAAAGGTGCATTAATTAAAGCAAAAGCTTCAAATATGGGTTTTGATGAAGCCCAACAAATGCTAACTAAACATATAACTTATTTATTAAACCAATGTACAAGGAAAGTATTATGAAAAAATTTCTATTTTTATCTCTTTTCCCCCTTTTTGCATTTTCTGGAAATTTAAATGAACTTTTAAATCTTGCAGAACAAAACAAACAAGTAGAAGCATCACGATATAGTTTAGAAGCTTCAAAAGAGAAAGAGTACGCTACAAAAAGTGCATATATGCCAAATCTAACTTTGGGAGCTACTCAAACTTTTAATCAAGAAAGTAATATGTTTGCTGCTGAAAAAGATACAACAGGAACAGCAACACTTGCATTTACTATTTATGATGGTGGAAAAAGAGAAGCTTCTTTTGAACAACAACAAGCCCTTGTAAAATCTGCAACTTTTTCTTTAGCTTCTGTTCAAAATAATATTTCATTGGATGTTATTTATTATTATTACAACTATTTAAGCACTTTAGCAAACAAAGAATCAACTTTAAAAAAGATGGAACAACTTGAAGCTGAACGAAATCGTTTAGAGAAATTTTTATCAGTTGGTGCTATTACAGCCGATGAATTACAAAAAATTGTCTCTTCAATTGAACAAACAAAAGTTGATTTATTAACATTGGATAACACACTAAATAATATTTCTAATACTTTGGAGTATTTAACTGGTCAAGAAGTAAGTGTAGAAAAAGGCTCTACTATTGCTTACAAAGAGAATACAAATAATGAAGAAAATAAACGATTAGATATATTAGCACTTGAAGAGAGTGTTCAAAGTAATAAATCAGAAATACAAATGGCAAAATCACCAAATTTACCTACAATAGCACTACAAAATACATATTCAAAACATGATTTTGATTATCCAGTTGCAACAGAAAATTTAAAAGAACAAAATAGTGTTCAACTTTCAATGCAATGGAAAATTTTTGATTTTGCTTCTACCTCTTCAAATGCACAAGCTGCTTATCTAAACTATTTATCAAAAAATAGTGAATTATCTTATGCAAAATATAAAGCAAAAGCTAGTTTTAAAAATGCTCAAAATAGCTACAAAACTTCTTTGGCAAAAATTGAAGCAGCAAAGGCAAAACTTCAAGCTTCTGAGATGACTTATGAATTAGTTAAAAAGAAATTCCAACAAGGAATTGTAAACAATGTTAGTTATCTTGATGCTTTAAGTGACAAATTTAATTCAAATTCTCAACTACAAACTGCCCTAAATGAAGTTGAATACCAAAAAGCTGTATTGCTTTATGAAATGGGTGAAAATATTAAAGGAGCTATTCAATGAAAAAGATTTTTATAATTGTATTATTTATGTTTCAAGGTCTATTTGCAGAAGATATTTACGCAACATTTGATGTTGTTAGTGAAAAAAAATCTGAGCTTGGTTTATCAGCATCAGGAATTGTTACAACACTAAATGTAAATGTTGGTGATAAAGTAAAAAAAGGAGATTTACTTCTTTCTTTAAATAATACTCAAGAAAAAAACGAATATGAAACTGCAAGAAAAAATGCAGAACACTCTGCAAAAATCTATGAAAGATATGCAAAAATATCTGAAGTTATAGATAAAGAAAAAATGGAAAACTATCTTTATGACAAAGAGATTACTTCATTAAATGCTCAAAATAAAGAGATTGTTTTGAGAAAAACAGAATTAAGAGCGCCTTATGACTTAGTTGTTACTAAAAAAAATATTGATTTAGGTTCTATTGTAATGGCTTCTCAAACAAAACTTCTTGATGTTATTGCTTTAGATGATGTGAAACTGGTATTAAAATTTGATGAAAAATATTGGCAAAAAGTAAAAGTTGGTCAAACTTTTACCTATAAAGTTGATGGAAGTGATAAAACTTATGAAGCTAAAATCACAAAAATTTATCCAACTATTTTAACTGAAACAAGAGAGATGCAAGCAGAAGTTAAAACAAAAGATTTAATGCCAGGCCTTTTTGGTAATGGTATGATTAAGGCAGAATAAAATGTATAAATTAGCAATTAATCGTCCCATTACGACTTTAATGGGAGTTTTGACATTTATTGTTTTTGGATTAATGTCTTATAACTCAATGCCTACAAATCTTTTTCCAAATGTTGATTTTCCAGTTGTTACAGTACAAACAACTTACAATGGAGCAGACCCATCAACAGTTGAAACAAAAGTAACAGATAAAATTGAAGAGGCTGTTTCAGGTGTTGATGGAATTGATAAACTTATGTCAACAAGTTATGAAGGGTTTAGTGTTGTAACTATTCAATTTGAACTTACAAAAGATTTAGATGAAGCAACAAATGATGTAAGAGATAAAATCGGTGCCTTAAATTTGCCAGCTGAAGTTGAAAAACCTGTGGTAAAAAAACTTGGAGGTGCAGGAGCTGTTATCTCTTTATTTATTGCATCTGAGGGAAATGATACAAGCTCTTTAATGAGACTTGCCGATGAAAAACTAAAACCTCAGCTACAAAGAATTAAAGGTGTTGGTGAAGTTAATATTTTAGGATACCAAGATAGAGAAATTCGTATTTT